>SFUD01000114.1 GCA_004561775.1 bacterium
AGGCCAACTATTCAAATGCGCACGGAACTCCTTGGGTTTACAAGCATAAGAAGATGGGATCAATTGTAGGTATGCCTGTGCCGGGAACAATGACCTCTGTAAATTGGGAGACTCTTCAGGATCCGTCGCTCTACTTTGGTATTCCTGTAATAGGTTACAGAACAAAGGAGGGAACCTATCTGGAGAATAGTCAGCTGGAGCCGGATTTCCTGGTTAAGAACCAGCCGGACGAGGCTGTTGCAGGACGTGACGAGCAGCTGGAGGTTGCGGTGCGCGAACTTCTTAAAGAGATAGATGCGGATAAAACCAGCTGGAAATAGTCCTTGCCGGTAAATATCCGCACCAGATTTCAAGCCATCTTAGAAGCCAAGGTTTTTCCCTTCTAGGATGGCTTTAAATATTTGTAGATGCACCTCCAGGGCAAATCCCCAATATTTCCAGCTGTGTTTGCCCGGAGAGAGCATTAGAATATAAGGAATCTTGTTCTCCTTGCATACTTTGCAGAAGGTCTCCGCATTGGTGGCATAGAAATCATCGTAACCGCTGGTTACTACCAGAGGAGTGCTAAGCCCTTTGCCCCTCTCCGCTACTCTTGTGTGGGCGCTCTGGGAGAGGCAGTAGAGAGAGTCCATACCTATTACTAGGCTCATCTGACTCTTTCTGAGATTGGTGCTTGGAAGGTCCAGCACACCGCTCATGCTGCCTGCTGTGCGGAATCTTGTGGTATCGTCCAGAAAGATATTTATAGCTCCGTGGCCGCCCATGCTAAGACCTGTTATGAAGGTGGTCTCTCTCTTCAGGTTGTATCTCTCTTTCATCTGCGGATAGAGCTCTTCATCCACAAAGGTCCTGTACTGCATCTTGGCAGGGTCTATGTTGTTCAGATACCAGCTGTTGTAGAAGCCATCGGGAGTAATGATGCGGAAGCCTGTGCGGTTGCTTATCTCCTGCAGATCATATTTTGTGCTCCAATTGCTCCAGTCGCCGCTCCAGCCGTGGAGCAGAAAGAGGGTAGGGGTCTGGGCAGATGCCGCCTCAGGCGAAAAGACAAGAATTGTGTCGTTGCATTTAAGGTTTGGGGAATTGATGATAATCTTCTCCTGTGCACCACTCTTTAAGGTGGTAAGAGTTAATAGCGCCCCCAGTAGGGCAAGTCTTCCAAAGTGTTTCATATTGTAGCTTCTGATTATGAGTTTTACATATTCTTTGCAAATTTAATTAATTTTGCAGAATAGAGTAAATGGGCTACTGTTATGAAGCGTTTGCATATTTCCAAAAAGAATCTGGTTCTCTTTTACGACAAGCACTTTGCAAAGATTGTATTTGTAATTGCATTTGTCTGTATGATACTCCTTTATCCTAATGTGGGCAAATTCAAATATGCCTACAGGAGCGGAACACCGTGGATGTATGAGACGCTTATGGCTCCCTTTGATTTTCCTATTCTAAAGACATCCGCAGAGATAAATCAGGAGAGGGAACAGGTGGCAAACCAGCTTGTCTCATATTTTAAGGAGGATAATTCCATTGCGGCAATAAAGATTCTGGACCTTCAGCAGAACCAGCTCAAATATGCCCTCCCTCAGGAGGTGGAGAATAATATAGAGAACTCTCTTATAGATATATACGATAAGGGCGTTATAGGGGAGGAGTTCTACGACAGCTCTGCAGGTACAGATTATGTCATTGTTCAGCAGAACAAGAGGGCGCAGGAGCAATTGCTCATTCAGCTCTATACTCCCGGCAAGGCGCTCAGGCATATAAAATCCGAACTTATGGTTGCCTTCCCGGAGATGGATGCAGACTCGCTTATGAATCTTGCCGGAGCAAAAGAGCTGGTGGAGCCAAACCTCATCTATGACCAGAAGACCACCAATCTTGTGCACAAGGAGGCAATGGAGTTTATCTCTCCCACCAAAGGAATGGTCTATGCAGGCGAACTTATTGTCTCTCAGGGAGAGATAGTCACCCCGGAGATAGAGCAGCTGCTGGATTCATATAAAGCGGAATACAACAATACAATGGGCTATTCGGGAGGCATCCTGCAGCTTCTTCTGGGGCACTCCATTGTGGTTGTTGCAATTCTTATCCTTATCTATGTTACCCTCTATTTTGTAAACAAGGAGATATTCTATACCCATAACAAGTTCTTCTTCCTCATCTTCATCACCATCCTGATATTAGCAATAACAGCTTTGGTGTGGAATGTAGCAAGGGATTATTTCTTTATGGTGCCATACTCGCTCTTTGCGCTCTATACAATGGCCTTCTTCAGGTCCAAACTGGTCTTTCCGCTCTATATGATATCTCTCATACCTCTGCTGGTAATAAGCGAGCACGGCACGGTGCTCTACCTTATGAACGTTGTGGGAGGCGCAATGGCTCTCTACTTCTTCTCGCTCTTCAACAGAGGATGGCTGCAATTCTTCAACTCCTTTATGATATTTGTGGGAATGCTCCTAGTCTATCTCAGCTTTATCTTTATGGCAAATGAGCAGATAGATTATCAGGACTATATCATCTTTGGGCATCTCTTCCTTAATGCGCTCTTTGTGGTGGCCGCCTATCCACTGCTCTTCCTGCTGGAGAAGCTATTCGGCCTTGTATCGGGAGCAACATTAAGAGACCTCTCAGATACCAATACAAAAGTGCTTAAAGAGCTGGCATCCACTGCACCGGGTACATTCCAGCACTCTCTGCAGGTGGCCAATCTGGCAGAGCACGCAGTGGCGGAGATTGGAGGTGATACAAGGCTGGTGCGCGTTGGAGCCCTATACCACGACATTGGCAAGATGAACAACCCGCAGTGCTTCATAGAGAATCAGGCGCACGGCATAGATTACCATAAAAACCTCTCACCTGTGCAGAGCGCAAAGGAGATTCTGGCGCACGTGACAGATGGGGTAGAGCTTGCCAGAAAATATAATATTCCCGATATCATTACAGGCTTCATCACATCTCACCACGGATGCACCCAGGCCTCCTATTTCTATAACAAGTATATTAAGGAGGGCGGCAATCCGAAGGATATTGCTCTCTTTACCTACAAAGGCACCTATCCTGCAACAAAGGAGCAGGTGGTGCTTATGATTGCAGACTCTGTTGAGGCAGCTTCCAGAACACTGAATGACTATACAAAGGAGAGCATCTCCAATCTGGTGGACTCCATTCTGAGAAAAAAGATATCGGAGTCTCAATTTGAGAACTCCGATATAACTTACAAAGAGGTGAATATTGTCCGCGAGAGCCTCAAGAGGCAACTTGCCGAGATATATCACGCAAGAATCTCCTACAAATAGAGAAGCCCCGCTTATTGCCGTATGAACCTACTCAATGGATTGCAGAGTAATGGTGGTCTCTGCCATTCCATTCATAGTATCAATGCTCTTTTTAACCGGTCCTATACCCTCCACAAAGTACTCCTCCATATCCATGGTAACGGTCTGAATGCCCATATCCACCTCTACTGCAGAGATAAGGCGCAATGCATCATACTCTCCGGCACCAACCTTTACCTTTGTCATCTTCTTGTCGCTCTTCATACCGGAAACAGTGTAGGTAATATCAAAATCCATTCCCTGGGTGCTGCCTGTAAATTTAAGGGTGCAATCCTTAAAACGCTGGTTGAGAGCAAGCGCAAGAGGCATTGTATAAGTCTCGCTTGAGATAATCTTGCAGTTCTCAAATTTATCCAGCATAGATTTGGCAATAACCTTAAGGTCTGCCTCATAACCATTTGCTGTTACATTATACACAACTTCGTTCTTCTCCAGAAGAGTTTTGCCATCCTTGTTGTATATGGCGTTGGAGAAGACAATGTTGCCATTTGCATCCTTCTTGGCACTGCTCTTTATAATACAGATCGGAAGAGCGTCG
>SFUD01000115.1 GCA_004561775.1 bacterium
GCAAGAGCGCCAAAATGCGCAGAGTGCGGCATTGCGCAATGGTGCCTCAAAAGGGGCGTTAAAGAGAAATAGAGTTTTTTATTCTTCCCGAAATGTATTTGCTTCAAGCCATAGAGGATTTCTGCAGCTATCTCAGAATAGAGCGCTCGCTCTCTGCTAATACTGTATCTGCCTATAAATCAGATCTTATGCAGCTTGCCTCTTTTGCGGCAGGCAGTGATTCCAATGCAGACTCCCTCTTGCAGGAGCTGCCGCTGGAGTGCATTACAAAGGAGCTTATAGAGAGCGCCCTTGCCAGGGGAGTGCAGAATAACATCTCCAAGAGAAGCCAGGCAAGAGCTCTGAGCAGCTACCGCGCCTTTATGCGCTTCTTAAAGATGGAGGGTTACATTCAGGAGAATCCTCTCACCTCTATAGAGTCGCCCAAGCCGGGAAGGTACCTGCCGGAGGTGCTCTCTGTGGAGGAGGTCTTCAGGATACTCAACTCCATAAATAGGGGAGAGGCCAACGGAACAAGGAACAGGGCAATCATAGAGCTGCTCTACTCCTGCGGCTTGCGTGTAAGCGAACTGGTAAACCTAAGGATAAAGGACCTCTTCTTTAAGGAGCATTTCATAAGGGTTGTGGGCAAGGGCAACAAAGAGAGGCTTGTCCCGATATGTGATGCCGCAATTGAGCAGATAGAGTATTATCTGCCTCAGAGATGGCAACTTATACAGGAGAGAAGAGGCGCAAAGAGAAGGGCAGACGAGGAGGTGCTCTTCCTTAACCGCAACGGAGGAAGACTTACAAGGGAGATGGTCTTCATAATTGTAAAGGAGGCCGCTGCGGCTGCAGGCATAGAGAAGAGTATCTCTCCGCATACCTTCAGGCACTCCTTTGCAACACATCTTATAGAGAATGGAGCAGACCTAAGGGCGGTGCAGGAGATGCTGGGACACGCCAGCATTCTCACCACAGAGATATACACCCACGTCTCATCCGCAACCTGGATGAACGATATCCTGCTCCACTCGCCCCTGAAATAATTCACTGCCGTTAACACTACCCGGCCCGCTGCGTAGGCCTATTCCCACTCTATTGTTGCAGGCGGTTTTGAGGAGATGTCGTAAACTACTCTGTTTACCCCCTTTACCTTGTTGATTATGTCGTTGGAGACCTTGGCAAGGAAGTCGTACGGGAGATGTACCCAGTCTGCTGTCATACCGTCGTTGGAGGTGACGGCGCGCAGCGCTATGGTATACTCGTATGTTCTCTCGTCGCCCATTACTCCCACGCTCTTTACCGGAAGCAGGATGGTGCCTGCCTGCCAGATGGCATCGTAGAGTCTTATAAGATTCTCCTTGCCTGCCGCGGCTGCATTGCTTGCGCTTGAGAAGCCGTTTGATGCCGCCGGCATATCTGTCATATAACTGCAGAGAGAGTCTATGTAGATTTTGTCCGCCTCCTTAAGAATCTCCAGCTTCTCACGGGTTATCTCTCCCAGGAGCCTTATTGCAAGGCCCGGACCAGGGAATGGGTGTCTGGCAATAAGCTCTCTCTTAATGCCCAGCGCTATGCCCACCCTGCGCACCTCATCCTTAAAGAGGCTTCGGAGAGGCTCTACAATCTTAAGGTTCATCTCCTTTGGCAATCCGCCCACATTGTGGTGGGATTTTATGGTTGCAGATGGGCCCTTTACTGCGCTGCTCTCTATAACATCGGGATAAATGGTGCCTTGAGCAAGCCAGCGGGCATTTGTAACCTTCTTGGCCTCTCTGTCAAAGACCTCCACAAAGGTGCGGCCAATTATCTTTCTCTTCTTCTCCGGGTCTGAGACTCCCTCCAGCGCATTTAAGAACTCGTTGGAGGCATCCACACCGGTTACATTAAGGCCCATATTGTCGTAAGATTCCAGCACTGTGCGGAACTCATCCTTGCGCAGCAGGCCATTATCTACAAAGATGCAATGCAACTGCTTCCCGATGGCCTTGTTTAGCAGTACGGCAGCCACGGAGGAATCCACGCCGCCGCTGAGCGCCAATATTACGTGCTCATCTCCAATCTTCTGCTTAAGGTCTGCCACGGTGGTCTCTATGAAGGAATCGGGAGTCCAGGAGCCTGAGCAGCCGCAAATGTCATATACAAAGTTGCGGAGCATCTCTCCGCCGCACTGCGAGTGGAAGACCTCCGGATGGAATTGGAATGCGTAGGTCTGCTCTCCCTCTATGGCGTATGCGGCATTTGCAACATCCTCTGTGGAGGCAATTATGCGCGCCCCCTCCGGCAATTTTGTAATTGTATCTCCGTGGCTCATCCAGACCTGACTCTTCTGCGGAATGCCTTTAAAGAGCGGAGAGTCGCTCTCTTTTATCTCCAGAATGGCCCTGCCGTACTCCCTAGAGGCTTTTTGCGGTGTGGCTCCGGCATTGTTGCAACCCTTGGAGCATCCCTCTACGGCGCCGCCGTAGGTGTAGGCAATGTACTGCGCTCCATAACATATTGCAAGTATTGGAATCTCTCCCTTAATGCCTTGCAGGTCCAACTCCGGAGCGCCCTGGTCCCTTACAGAGCAGGGGCTTCCGCTAAGAATTACTCCCTTAACGTTTCCGTCCAGCTGCGGAGGGTGGTTAAAGGGGTGAATTTCGCAATATACATTCAGTTCCCTGAGGCGTCTGCCTATGATTTGGGTAAACTGGGAACCGAAGTCAAAAATGATTATCTTCTCCATAATCTGATGGCTGTGCAAATTTTTCACAAAAATAGAGAATTAAGCCAATAATTCCCTATTTTTGCGACCGAATTATGCAAAAGATTAGAAACATAGCCATTATCGCCCACGTAGACCACGGCAAGACCACTCTTGTAGACAAGATGATTCTCCACGCAAATCTTATGCGCAATGCGGAGAAATTGGGCGAACTTATCCTGGATAACAACGACCTTGAGCGCGAGCGCGGCATTACCATTCTTGCAAAGAATGTGAGTGTGCCATACAAAGGTTACAAGATTAATATAATTGACACCCCGGGCCACGCCGACTTTGGCGGTGAGGTGGAGCGCGTGCTGAATATGGCAGACGGAGTGCTGCTGCTGGTAGATGCCTTTGAGGGAACAATGCCACAGACCAGATTTGTGCTGGAGAAGGCTATACAGCTTGGCAAGAAGCCTATTGTGGTAATAAATAAGGTAGATAAGCAGAATTGTCGTCCCGACGAGGTTAACGAGCAGGTCTTCGACCTTATGTTCTCCCTTAATGCCACAGAGGACCAGCTGGACTACACTACTGTCTATGGCAGCGCCAAGCAGGGCTGGATGTCGTTGGATTGGAAGAAGCCAACCACAGATATAACACCTCTGCTGGATACCATAATAGATGTCATTCCTGCGCCTGCTGTTGAGGAGGGCACTTGCCAGATGCTTATCTCCTCCCTGGAGTACTCCCCTTATGTGGGCAGAATTGCAATTGGCAGGGTAAAGAGAGGAACCCTTTACGCAGGTGAGCAGATAACCCTCTGCAAGAGAGACGGTTCTATGGAGAAATCCAAGATTAAGGACCTTATGGTCTTTGACGGCTTGGGCAAGGTTAAGGCAGATAAGGTGGAGTGTGGAGATATCTGCGCAGTTGTGGGCATAGAGGGCTTTGAGATAGGCGATACCATTGCAGATTATGAGCATCCCGAAGCGCTTCCGCCTATTGCAATAGATGAGCCTACAATGAGTATGCTCTTCTGCATTAATGACTCTCCCTTCTTTGGTCAGGATGGCAAGTATGTTACCAGCAGACATATCAAGGAGCGTCTGGACAAGGAGTTGGAGAAGAATCTTGCGCTTAGGGTAAAGGATGGAATAAATTCAGATACCTTTGTGGTTTACGGAAGGGGTGTGCTG
>SFUD01000116.1 GCA_004561775.1 bacterium
AAAGTATAACCCTTATTTGAAGAAGGTTACTGTTCATCGCGAGATTAAATAATTTTTAAACTATTTGAAAGATGGCAAAGAAAGCAGTTGCAACATTTAGCGGTAACAAAGAGAATAAGAGAAACTTTGTAAAGTGTATCCGCATGGCCAAGTCTCCTAAGACAGGTGCTTACACCTTTGAGGAGGAGATGGTTGGTGTAGAGAGCGTTAAGGATTTCTTCAACAAGAAATAGAGATTATACTTTAGTAGATTTAAAGGATGGCCGGAGTACAAGAATTCCGGTCATCCTTTTTGTTTTCTATTTGGCGCTCTCTGTTGTGAGTTGCGCAAGTTTTTGATAAATTTGCAGATTACAATTTAAAATGGAGAAGTATGTCATTTCTTGGGTTTTTCGGTAAGAAGAGTTCTGAAGAGAAGCAGGCTTTGGAGAGTGGTCTTCAAAAGACAAAGAGCGGCCTTCTGGAGCGTATCTCCAGGGCTGTGCTTGGTAAAAAGACCATTAGCTCTGCAGATTTGGATGATATTGAGGAGGCTCTGATTGCCTCAGATATAGGAGTAGAGACTACTCTTAAAATTATTGAGTCTTTGGAGGAGCGTGTTGCCAGAGATAAGTTTATGAACTCGGAAGAGTTGGATGCCATTCTTCATAACGAGATTGAGAAACTTCTTGTAAGCAAGCCCCAGGATGAGGTGTTTGATTTCTCAAAGAAGCCCTACGTCATTATGGTTGTTGGAGTAAATGGCGTTGGAAAGACCACAACTATTGGCAAACTGGCCTACAGGCTTAAGGAATCGGGAAAAAAGGTGGTACTTGGCGCTGCAGATACCTTCAGGGCTGCTGCGGTGGACCAGCTTGTTATATGGAGCCAGAGAGCCGGGGTGCCTATTGTAAAGCAGGAGATGGGTGCAGACCCTGCCTCGGTGGCATTTGATACGCTAAAGTCTGCGGTTGCTCAGGATGCCGATGTGGTGCTTATAGATACCGCCGGCAGATTGCATAATAAGATTAACCTTATGAACGAGCTTACCAAGATAAGGAATGTTATGCGCAAGGTTATTCCCGATGCGCCCCACGATGTGCTTCTTGTGCTTGACGGCTCTACAGGGCAGAATGCTTTTCATCAGGCGCAGGAGTTTACAAAGGCTACCGATGTTACCTCGCTTGCCGTTACAAAACTGGATGGCACTGCCAAGGGCGGTGTGGTTATTGGAATAGCGGACCAGTTTAAGATTCCGGTTAAGTTCATAGGGGTAGGAGAGAAGATAGAGGATCTTCAGATATTTGACAAGAGCGCATTTGTAGATTCGCTCTTTAAAAAATGATTTTCTTTGGAATAGAGTATATAAAAGTGATATAAAATGACAGTTTCGTATAATTGGTTAAAGGAGTATGTGGATTTCAACCTCTCTCCGGAGGAGTTGGAGCATATTCTTACTGCTATTGGCCTGGAGGTTGAGGCCTGCGAGCAGGTTGAGGAGATTCCAGGTGGTTTGGCAGGTGTAGTTGTTGCAGAGGTCGTGGAGTGCGTGGAGCATCCGGATTCGGACCACCTGCACGTTACAAAGGTGAATACAGGCGCTCCGGAGCTGCTGCAGGTTGTATGCGGCGCGCCAAATGTGGCTGCGGGCAAAAAGGTGATGCTGGCCACTATTGGCACAAAACTTACCTTCTCTGACGGCACAGAACTTAAGATGAAGAAATCTAAGATTCGCGGTGTGGAGTCCTTTGGAATGCTCTGCGCAGAGGATGAGCTTGGCATAGGCCATAATCACGACGGCATTATGATTCTTCCCGATGATGCAGTGCCGGGCACCCCTGCCAAGGATTTCCTGGGTCTTAAGGTGGATACAATCTATGAGATAGGCCTTACACCAAACAGGGTGGATGCCGCTTCGCATATTGGAGTGGCAAGGGATTTGAGCGCTTATCTGCGCCTGAACAATATGGGCGGAGAGCTTAAGATGCCTGAAGTGGAGGCATTTGATGCCATAGAGAGGGAGGCATCGGGAGCAATCTCTGTAGAGGTAAGGGCAGGAGAGGCTGCGCCAAGGTATTCGGGAATAACAATAAGAGGCGTTAAGGTGGCAGAGTCTCCGGAGTGGCTAAGGACAAAGTTGCTTGCTGTGGGATTGCGCCCAATAAACAATATTGTAGATATTACCAACTTTGTGCTTATGGAGATGGGTCAGCCGCTGCATGCTTTTGATGCGGCAAAGATTACCTCCGGCAAGGTTGTGGTAGATTTTACCCCGGAGGGCACCCCGTTTGTAACTCTGGATGGCGTAGAGCGCAAACTCTCGGAGAGGGACCTTATGATATGCAACGATGCTGAGCCTATGTGCCTTGCAGGTATCTTTGGCGGCAAGGAGAGCGGCGTTACAGAGCAGACTGCAGATATCTTCCTGGAGAGCGCCTACTTTAATCCTGTCTATATTAGAAAGAGTTCCAAGAGACATACCCTTAAGACAGATGCCTCTTTCCGCTATGAGCGCGGTTGCGACCCTATGATTAATCTCTATGCTCTTAAGAGGGCAGCTCTGCTTATCCTTGAGCTTGCAGGCGGAAAGTTGTGCGGAGATGTGGTGGATATTATCTCCAAACCTATAGAGAAGGCGCTTGTGGAGTTGGATTATGCCAGAATGGAGAGACTTATAGGCAAGCAGATTGGCGCAGAGACCATACAGAGGATTCTGGAGTATCTGGAGATGGAGTTTGTCTCCAAGAGCGCAGAGGGGGCTGTGGTTAAGGTTCCTACCTATAGGGTGGATGTTACAAGGGAGTGCGATGTTGTGGAGGATGTTCTAAGAATATACGGCTACAACAACATAGAGCTGCCTACTGCAATGAGAGTCTCAATTAATTCCACGCCTAAGCCGGACCCTGAGAGGGTTAAGGTGCTTGCATCGGAGTTCCTTGCGGCAAACGGCTTTATGGAGATTATGAACAACTCCCTTACAAAGGCAGATTATTATGCAGGTCTTGACTCTTATCCGCAGCAGAGATGCGTTATGGTGGTTAATCCGTTGAGTTCGGACCTTAACGCTATGCGTCAGACACTTCTCTTCAGCGCGCTGGAGGTGGTTGCTTATAATATTAACAGGCAGAATGGAGACCTTAAACTCTTTGAGTTTGGCAATGTCTATTCTTTTGATAGCGAAGGCGAGAACGCGAAGGGCAGAGTGCTTGGACCAAAGGAGAATCCTAAACTCAAATGCTACAAGGAGGAGCCACGTCTCTCTATGGTAATTACAGGTAACGGCTCCCAGCAGTGGCGCAACAAGATAGAGAAGGGAGATTTCTTCTTGCTTAAGGGATATCTGGAACTCCTTCTCAAGAAATTTGGTGCCAACATTGACGCGCTTGAGTATGCTCAGGCTCCGGCGGACCTCTTTGCAGAGGGGCTTGTCTATAAGCTTAACGGCAAGGATCTTGCCGTAATGGGTACGGTCTCTCCGGCAAGGGCAAGAAAGTTTGGCATAAAGCAGCCGGTCTTTGTAGCAGAGGTATATTGGAAGGAACTGCTTAAGATTGTAAAGAAGAATAGCGTAAAATACTCCGAACTGCCTAAGTATCCGGAGGTGCGCAGAGATTTGGCTCTCCTGCTGGATGAGAGTGTAACCTTTAACGACATTATGAAGGCTGCCTTCTCCGCAGACTGCAATGCGCTTCACGGGCGAAGAGCATGGAAGGGAGCATCTCGCATGGTCCAGACCGAATTTTTCCTTGACCATCTTCACGGCCTCCCCTGCAGGCAGAGCCTCCGGAAGATTGCCTACTATTCCGAGACCCGTGCCGTCTCCATCCTCATCGAGAATACAGGTGTCCAGCAGTCCGAGCCTGGATGCCATCGCCCCGCTGA
>SFUD01000117.1 GCA_004561775.1 bacterium
AATTCCCTTAAGGCGCAGGGCCTGATAGATGTTATGGATTCCATACCGGGACTGGATGTCTATCTGGTCTATTCCACCCCTTACAACTTTATGGGAAGGGTTCTCTATAAGAATTTGGACAGGGCGCTTCTGGCGGAGCCTGCCTATAAGAAACTAAAGAGAGCGCAGGAGATTTTGAGAGAGAAGAGGATGGACCTCCATTTTCTTATCTACGATGCCGTAAGACCTGTCTCTATACAGAGAGAGATGTGGAAAGTTGTGGAGGGAACAAATCTGGAGGATTTTGTGGCCAATCCAAATAAACGCAAGGGTGGACCTCATAACTTTGGCATAGCAGTGGACCTTACTCTTTGCGACTGCGCAGGCAATCCTCTCCCTATGGGCTCCGAGTACGACTACTTTGGAGATAGGGCAAGAGTGGATAAGGAGGAGGAACTCTTCAAATCCGGAGAGATAACCTACAGAGAGCTTAAAAACCGACAGCTGCTAAGAGAGATAATGGTGGAGGCTGGCTGGATTGTGGAGCCTTCTGAGTGGTGGCACTTTGGAGCAATGACAACAAAGGAGGCAAGTGAAAAACTTCCTGTAATAGAGTAAACCTTTTTTCAACTATGTTTGTTATATAGTTGAATCAGTTTTTTCATATAGGTTTTTATTGGGTTTGGCCCGCTTGGTACTCTCTGCACCAGGCGGGCTATTTTTTAGGTGCAGCGGAGCGCTTTGGTGCAGCGGAATACTGTGGTGCAGCGGAGTGCTGTGGTGCAGCGGGGCTTTTGTGCGCAGTGCTGCTATCCTTTGAGCAGGCGTTGGCGGTGGCGGCGCAAACGGTCGTCTGCCTTTATTTTGCAGATTATGGCCTTTACCAGCTGGTCCAAATCTGCGCCGGAGGAGTAGTCGGCAGGGGAGAAGAAATCCACTCTGCTCTGATTGAAGAGCCGCTCTGCTATCTCCTCCTTTTTGTGGTTGCCCGGCTCGTAGACGGCAATGGAGGAGCCTCCCATCTGACGCACCAGCTTCATACAGGGCACATCTGTCTCTCCATCTCCAAAGTAAATCATATTGTTAAAGGGAACGCGCTTCTCCTCTTCCGGTATGGATTCGTTTATCTTTACCGAGTCGCTTATGCTGAAGATGCCCTTGTTTATCTTAAAGAGAAACTGTGTCTTGTTGGTGTAGTTTACTGCAGAGGCGGGCCACATTGCATTTCCGGCATCATCGTAGTAGTACGAGCAGGCAAAGAGAGCCTTAAACTCATTTGCTATAGACGTGCCCTCTATAATCTCCTTTAATCCCGATGAATTTATGTAGTGCTCCACAATAACCCCCTGCTCCCTGCCAAATTCCGCGATTCTTTTAAACCAGCTCTCCACTCCGTTGAAGAAGGTGATGGATTCTCCCCATTTGCGCAGACTCTCCTTGGTGATGGGTATCTCCTTCTGCCTGGCCTTCTGAAGCATAGAGAGCATATAGACAAGTATGTTGTCCGAATCCTGCTCCTCTGCCATTATGCGTGTCCCCTCCCAGAACTCCTCCTTCTCTTCGCCTATGGCATTTATGAAGGAGTACTCCTGCATATTGCCGGGAGCCAATGTGCCGTCAAAATCATATATCAGCGCCGCTATTGGCCAATCGCTCTCACCTATATTTCTCTCTATCATAATGCTCTCTTATAACACTCTCTATTCCAGTGAAAAAATCTTTTTGGCTGCCGCTGCTATCATCTCTACCGCAAAATCCTCTCCAACCTTTGAGACATTTATGCAGAGGTGGTACGACTCCTTCTCGCCCCAGCGCTTTACGGTGTAATAGTTATAGTACTCTGCGCGCTTCTTGTCAAACTTTCTCAACTGATCTGCAATCTGTCGGTCTGTCATATCGGGAGTACTGGAGAAGCGCTCGGTTGCCCTGGCATTCTTTACTCTCTGCTCCATATCGGCATAGATAAAGACATTGAGAATATTCGGAAAATCTCTGAGTATGTAGTCTGCGCACCTGCCCACAAAGATTGCGCTGCCCTGCTCGGCTATCTCCCTTATAACCTCGCTCTGAATGTTAAAGAGACTGTCTCCGCCAATTATGCACTCGGAGTTGTAGTTGGCAAAACCAATTACAGAACTTATGCCGGGCAGCCCGGAGAAGATTGGCTTGAACCTGTTGGGTTTTTCGTCGGCATTGGCAAAGAACTCGTGGCTTATGCCGCTCTTTTGGGAGGCCATATTCAGCAGCTCTTTGTCGTAGTAGGGTATGCCAAAGCGCTTGGAGAGCTGCTCGCTTATGGAGAGTCCGCCGGAGCAGAACTCTCTGCCTATATTTATGAAAAATCTCTTTTTAGCCTCCGGGGCACTCTTCTGCTGGTTATTACTCTGCATTATCTAACTTTTTAAAGTGGTTGAACTGGTTTCTTAACAAAATTATGGCTATTATGCTGGCTAATGCGTCGGAGAGGGGCAGACTCATCCAAATTCCGGCCTCTCCAAAGATTGGTGGCAGTATGAAGAGGGCAGGAAGAAGCACTATCAACTGTCGGGAGAGAGAGAGGAATATTGCTTTGGATGGTATTCTTATGCTCTGGAAGAAGTTGGAGATTACCATAGAGAGGGCCGCTACAGGGAAGCAGCTTACTGCTATGCGCATTCCCTTTGCAGACATCTGCACCAGCTGAGGGTCTGTGGTGAAGCATCGGGATATTGCTCCTGCAAAGAGTTCGCAAATCACAAAGCCTGCGGTAAGCACTACTGTTGCTGCGAGTATTGTGTATTTGAGCACTTGGGTGACTCTCTGGTATTTGCGCGCGCCGTAGTTGAATCCTGCAATAGGCTGCATTCCTTGGTTGAGTCCAAGCACTACCATTACAAAGAGGAAGAGTACTCTGTTTACTATTCCATAAGCGCCTATGGCAAGGTCTCCATTGTAGTAGTAGAGCTGTTTGTTTATGATTATAACCACTGCACAGGCGGCGCTGTTCATAAGGAAGGGCGCCATTCCCACAGAGATCATATCCTTTATGAATCTGAATTTGAGTTTGTATATGCCTCTGCGGAAGTGTATTATGCGTTGTTTGTTGGAGAAGAGATACATTATCCAGCAGAGTGAGAGGAACTGCGAGAGCACTGTGGCCGCCGCTGCTCCGGTTATGCCCCACCCGAAGACAAGTATGAAGAGGGCATCCAGTATGGCATTGTTAAAGACTGTGAAGAGGGTGGCATACATTGCCTCTTTTGGCATTCCCGATGCGCGCATTATGGCGTTGAGCCCAAAGTACTCGTGGGTTATGATATTGCCCAAAAGTATTACCAACATATAGTCTCTTGCGTAGGGGAGGGTGTTCTCGCTTGCCCCGAAGAAGAGCAGTATGGGGTCTAACAGAGAGAAGACAAGCGCCATATAGATTATGCCCACTATGGCATTCATTACAAAGGCATTCCCGAAGGACCTCTGTGCTGCTTCGTAGTTGCGCTGACCCAGAAAGACAGAGATTGTGGTTAATGCGCCAACTCCCACCAGTGTGCCGAATGCGGCGCTAAGGTTCATAAGAGGAAATGTTATGGCAAGTCCTGCAATTGCAAGAGGCCCGCACCCCTGCCCAATGAAGATGCTGTCCACAATGTTGTATAGCGAGGATGCCGCCATTGCTATTATGGCAGGCAAGGCATATTTTTTAAGCAGGCTGGAGATCTTCTCTGTGCCCAATTCTGTTGGAATGACAACACCCATACTCTTTCACTCTTTCTGATGCAAAAATACAAAATTGTTTGTCAAGCGGGGCAAAAGAAGTTATATTTGTATAGTTAACGGATCTATTAACCCAATTAACATTTAAAGCCATGCAAGTTTATGACCAGAATGGCAATCCTGTA
>SFUD01000118.1 GCA_004561775.1 bacterium
AGAGGAAGATAAGAAGACCTACCAGCGATATTCCAATCCATACGAATGAATAGATAGTGTTGTCCATATCCTAATAATTTAAATTGTTATCCCTTTTTCTCTTCTACAAAGATGCGGTTGCCCTCCATCTCTGTAATAATAACAGCAGCTCCCGGTTCAACAAGGCTGCCTCTTGTGGCCACCTCCACATTAACCTCCCCAAATCTAACCATTCCTCCCGGAGCAAGCCTAGTAACAGCTACACCCTCTGTGCCTCTTGCAAGCCCCTTTTCTGCAGGCGGAGCATCCACCTTAGAACTTATTTTTGTCTCCAGCGAGAGCCTCTTCCAGGTCTTGCTGCGCATAAGCAGCAAAAGCATAAGAACAAGCAAAACAACTATAGAGCAGGAGACCAGGATGCATATTCCCGACCCGTACAAATTATAAGAGAGGATGGCAGCGCCAACAAGAGCGGCCAATCCTGCAATGCCGGAGATGCCAAACCCGGGAATGACAAAGAACTCCATAGCAAGCAACAGAAGTCCCAATAGAATTAAAATTACAAGTAATGCTGTCATAGTTCTCTCTATTTATCGTTTCTCATCCCTTTGAACAGATATGGTGCCAGTAGAGACAGCCTTTAAGGACTCTGCCAGTTTGGTGGCCTCACCCTCCTTTGCAAATGGTCCGATAACATATACTGGTTTGCCGTCTGCCGTTGTCTTGGCTATATCTTTTGTTGTCTGCTCCTGAATAATCTTAATAAGAGCCGCCGGCATTGGACCGGAGTAGCCCTCAATTATTACCTTATATACAAAATTTACACCCCTCTTCTCCATAGCCCTGGCTGTGGTAAGATTAATCTTTTTGCCGGCATTATATGCCACAACGGATGCGCTTGGGAAGCCCCCCTTCTTTACCCTCTTTAGAGCCTCCGCCGCCTCTGTGTAGGTGTTGAAGAGGCCTGCATAGTAGTAGTAGTATTTAGAATTTGACGACACCCGCTCAAAGACAGGAGAGATGCCCTTCAGGTTCTTCTCCGTTGCAGCCCTGGAGAGGGTAACCAGATGTATTTGAAATACAAGGTAGTTTGGAAAATCGGAGAGATCTGTAATTGCGGCCTTCGGGTTCTCTTTATCTATTGTAAATGTATAGTCAATCTTCTGCTTTGGCGCCTCCATATGAATCGCAGGAGTTTGCCCCAGTTCTGCTGTGGTAAAGAAGGTATCGGGAAGAAGAGCAAGGCCATTGTTGTAATCATAGGCCTGCTGCTCCGAAATGGCCTTGCGGGCAGGGAAGAGGTCGTGCTCCACTTTATAAATGTAGAGCGAATCGCGCCCGGTCTCTCTGTTGGAGGCAAAGAGAGCATATTTGCCATCGGGAGTGGGCTGGAACATAAAATCATCTGCCGGGGAGGAGTAGGGGAAGCCCAGGTTTTGCGGAGTGCCCCACTCGTTGGCAGAGTAGTCCCAGTGGCTCACATATATGTCATAGCCACCCATTCCAAAGAGTCCGTTTGAGCAGAAGTAGAGGCTGGCGCCATCTGGGGAGAGATATGGGAAGACCTCGTTTCCCGAAGAGACCACGCTGCTGTTCAGCAGCTCCGGCGCGCTCCAAAGGGTATCTTTAAGCCGGGTGGTGGAGTAGAGGTTCCAGCTGCCCTGCTCGTCCGGCGCGCTGAAGATGAGTCTCTTGGCATCTGCAGGAATCTGTATGTACGAGAAGGGTGTCTGCACGCTCATCATAGATGCAGGCATCCTGCACCAGCTCTTCTCTGCAAATCCGGGAAATTTTAGAAAAAAGCCATTAATGGAGCATTTCTGCTTCTCTAGGCAGCGCGGCTCTATTGCATATTCCAGCATTGCCTTGCCATTCAGGCTGTTCACCAGCTTGGTACCGATTGCAATATAGTCTGTGCTATCCTTAAGAATATCCCGATATGCATCAATTGCCTCCCCAAATCTGTAGTTGCGGTGCAGCTCCTCTGCCACTCTCTCTCTCTGCTCTCCCGATTGTGCAGAGGCGGCGCATAGTGAGCCTGTGAAGAGCGCCGAAAGGAGAAGTTTATGCAAATGCCTAATTCTCATAACGTAGAAAATATTTAGAACAAAGATACAAAATCTTTATATATCGGGAAAAAATTGTAATTTTGCACTCTATTGTGGAAACCCGTAACTGAATATTAACAATTTAAAAATAGTTTATATATGCAAAGTAAAGGCGCCATCAAATTAGTGGCAATCTTAATCGCACTGGCCTGCTTGTATCAGCTCTCTTTCACTTGGGCTACAAAACATCAGGAGAATAAGAGTGCGGAGTATGCGGAGAGGGCGGTTGAGGCAATGAAGGCCAGCCCGGAGTACGCTAAAGTTCCGGAGGTGGACAAGGCTTACTTTTTGGACTCGCTCCGTAAGGAGAAATCAAGAAATTATCTGGATTCTGTCTCAGCGCAGAAGGTTTATCTTGGCTTTACCTACAAAGAGGTAAAAGAGAAGGAGATTAACCTTGGTCTGGACCTCAAGGGCGGTATGAACGTAATGCTCCAGGTTCAGGTTAGAGACCTTATCAAGGCTCTTGCAGATAACAACGAGTCAGAGGAGTTTACAAAGGCATTGGACCTTGCAGGCAAGAGAGAGTTGGAGACACGTCAGGACTATATCACTCTCTTTGCAGAGGCTTGGAACGAGGTTGGCGGAGGAAAGCGTCTCTCAAGCATCTTTGGCACATATGAGATGAGGGAGAAGATTAAGCCGGAGACTTCAGACGAGGAGGTTATAAAGGTTATCCGCGCAGAGGCGGAGAGCGCCGTTGCCAATTCGTTCAACGTGTTGAGAAACCGTATAGACCGTTTTGGTGTAACACAGCCAAATATTCAGCGCATTGGCAATACAGGCCGTATTCTTGTGGAGCTCCCTGGCGTAAAGGAGCCGGAGCGTGTAAGAAAACTCCTTCAGGGAACTGCTTCTCTGGAGTTCTGGACAACCTACGAGAATCAGGAGATTTATCCATATCTTGCAGAGGCAAACACCCTTCTGAGAAGAATGGGTGAGGATGAGGAGGCAGAGGCTGCCGCAACTGCTGATGCTGCTGCTACTGCTGCTGATGCTGCTGCTCCCAATGCTGTTGCTCCAGAGGCTGCCGCAGAGGCTGCACAGGATTCAACAGTTCAGGCTCTTGAGGCTGCCGATTCTCTCTCAAAGGATGAGGCTGCCTTCATAAAGGCAAATCCTCTCTTTGCTTACCTTAGCCCTAACCAGAGCAACGGTCAGCTTATGCAGGGCGCTTGCATTGGTTTTGCGCACTATAAGGATACAGCAAAGATTAACAAGATGCTTGCCCTTCCTCAGGTTAAGGCTCTCTTCCCTTCAGAGTTCATCCCTATGTGGACAGTCAAGGCTTCTGATTGGGACAAGACAGGAAGCCTCTTTGAACTGGTTGCAATTAAGGCAAGTTCTAGAGACGGCAAGGCTCCTCTGGATGGTGGTGTTGTTTCAGACGCTCGTGTCTCTTACGGCAACACAGGTGGAGCTCCATCTGTAAGCATGTCTATGAATGCAGAGGGTGCGCGTGTATGGGCAAGACTTACTGCAGACAATATCGGCAAGCAGATTGCAATTGTGCTGGACGGTATGGTTTACTCTTATCCGAGAGTAAACGGTGAGATATCGGGAGGAAACTCAGAGATTACAGGAAACTTCACAGTTACAGAGGCAGAGGACCTTTCAAATGTGCTTAAGTCCGGTAAACTTCCTGCGCCTGCTACAATAGTTCAGGAGCAAGTTGTAGGTCCTTCGCTGGGTAGTGAGTCAATTAATGCAGGTATGATTTCGTTCGTAATTGCATTTATCCTTGTGCTTATCTATATGCTCATCTTCTGGAGCTTAGAGCAGGCAAGGCTTTGAGGCTGGCAATTAAGGATGGTTATAACAATGCATACTCTGCAATTATAGATGGTAACCTTACCACAATCATTACAGGTATTGTGCTCTTTGCCTTTGGTTCAGGTCCGGTTCAGGGATTTGCTACAACTCTGGTAATAGGTATCATAACCTCTATGCTTACCTCAATCTTCATTACAAGACTCATATTTGAGGCAAAACTTGCAAAGAACAAGAACATTACCTTCGACAACTCTATTTCTCGCAACTTCCTTAAGAATACAAAGATTGACTTCGTTAAGGCGCGCAAACTCTGCTACGGAATCTCTCTTGCAGTGGTTATCGTATCGGTTGCTTCCATTGCATTCAAAGGCTTCTCTTATGGTGTTGACTTTACAGGAGGTAGAACATTTGTTCTCCGCTTCGACAAGGATGTTACACCGGAGCAGATTCGTGAGCTTGCAAACAACGAGTTTGGAGAGACTGTTGAGGTTAAGCAGTTTGGTGGCGCAAGCCAGATGAAGATTACCACAAAGTACAAGATTACAGACAACTCTGCAGAGGTTGACAAAGAGGTTGAGAGCAAACTCTACAATGCTCTTAAGGGTTGCTTTGCACAGGAGATGACATTTGAGGAGTTTACCTCTACAGTAGATAACCCTAACGGTATCATCAGCTCCGACAAGGTTGGTCCTACAATTGCAAATGATATTAAGAGAGATGCGGTAATTGCAGTTATCATTGCTCTTATAGCAATCTTCTGCTACATTGCAGTACGATTCAAGAACTGGACTTGGGGTGCCGGCGGTCTTGTGGCGCTTGTTCACGACTCCGTAATAGTGATAGGTTTCTTCTCACTCTTCTCTGGCATTCTTCCATTCAGCCTGGATGTGGACCAGACCTTCATTGCTGCGGTACTTACCATTATCGGTTACTCAATTAACGATACAGTGGTTATCTTTGACCGTATCCGTGAGTACAAGACCCTCTATCCTAAGAGAGATCTTAAGGAGAATGTTAACCTTGCGCTTAACAGTACATTGGCCAGAACCGTAAACTCATCAGGTACAACCCTGGTTGTAATGTTGGCAATTGCGCTCTTTGGCGGCGAGGTAATCAGAGGATTTGCAGTAGCTCTCATCGTTGGTATACTTGTAGGTACTTACTCATCAGTATTTGTAGGTACACCTATTATGTACGACCTCAACGAGCGTAAGGCAAAGAAAGAAGAACTTAAGAAATAGCAAACCGCAAACAACCATAACAGGTTGTTAATAAACAGGAGGGTGACCCGCAAGTCCTAGATGGCTTAGGGGTCACTCTCTTTTTTTTGTGCCGTAATGCCTTCCTGCGGTTGCCGGCCAGCAGCTCCGCTACGCTCCTGCCAGCAACTCTGCCACGGCGCCCCGGCCAGCAGTATCTCTGCCACTGCGGTGCCCTAGCCAGCAACATCTTCCCGATAGCTCTCTGCCACAGTGCCGCCATCCTCTTCGCCATGGCACTCCCGGCCATCAGCTCTGCCTCGGCGCCCAGGCCTGCCATCAGCTCAGCCACGGCGCCCCGGCTATCCGCTCCGCCCCGGCACCCCCGCCAGCATCTTCCCGATGGCTCTTCGCTGCAGCGCCCCTGCCAGCAACAAACCTCATCCGGCAGAGAAGAACTCCGGTTTGGCTAGCAATCTGGCGCACCTGGGCCGGATTTGCTAACTCGCAGCATCGGGATGCGGCCTTTGCCACACCTGATAATATATGTGCGCAT
>SFUD01000119.1 GCA_004561775.1 bacterium
AATTTTATGCAGATTGAAGCAGTTGCCGGGGTAGACAGCATATTTTCCCGACCCATAATGCGCATCTCTTCCCGATTCGCACGGTCCGCCGCCCGGCCAATGCTTAACCATTGCATTAACGCTGTAGCGGCCCCAGCCAGAGGAGCTTGCGCTGGCAGAGGCACCTGCGTTGGCAGAAGCACCTGCGCCTGCAGAGAGAGGTGCGTCGCCACTCTGGAAGCCGCTGCAATAGGCTTCGGCCATTGCGGCCGCAAGGTGCGGGTCTTGACCAAATGTGCCGTGGCACCTGTACCACCTTGGCTCCGTGCAGAGATCTACCTGCGGCGAGAGGGCTGTGGAGGCAATGTGTGCAAACCTGCGCACAAGTTCGGGCGAAAAGGTTGCCGCAAAACCAAGAGAGCCCGGCCACATAGAGATAGCTCCGCCGCCGCCCGAGTTAAACTCTGCATCTGCCCTTGCAGAGTGGCGAGGGTCTGAAGAGTTGTTGGCAGGGATGCCAAAACCTATTCCCTCAACCAAGGCCTGCACCCTGTTGTTCCATTTGGCAGCCACCACCGGACTCTCCACTATGGTAACAAGGATATGGCGCAGATTATCCTCTGTAATAAAGCGCCTCTGGTTGTCTGTAATATCCCAAGGATTGGCCTCCCCGGCAGAATAGGGTTTGCCATTATAGAGAGAGACATCGTAGGAGGTGGCAGGAATTGCCTGATGGTTGCTGTAGAGCATAAGCCCCGCAATCTGCTCAATAGAGAGTCGGGAAGCCAAATCTGCAGCCCTCTCCTCATATGAGAGTCTCCAATCCAGATACGGCAGAAGTTGCCCTCCTCCGGTAAGGTCTTTAAAGAGAAAACCATCTTGTTCTATAAGCCTGGCGCCACTCTGGGGAGAGTAGCCAAGTTCTGCGCCATTCTCTTGTTTTACAAGAATATAGCCATCCTTCTCCTCCTTTATCCAACCCATAGTATGGTATTTAAAGTACAACGATGAGAGCTTAAATCTTAATGGAATCCAGATATTGTTCTATAGGAATGCCCTTATATTTGTCTTCGTTTTGGAAGTTAGTGGAGATGAGATACTCCATAACCTTCATAGCCTTGGGAACAGCCTCCTCCAGCGGGTTTCCACGCATTACAGAGGATGCTACAAGAGAGGTGAAGGTATCTCCTGTGCCGGCAAATTGAGCCGGTATCTCCTTATAGTAGAATGGTCTCCAGCCCTCCTGCCCCTCTTTGCCAACTATAGTACAGGAGCGCCCCTCCAGATTTGCGCTGGTAATTACCACATTCTTGGCGCCCAAGTCCTTAAGCCCGGCAACAATGGAATCTATCTCTTCTGCAGAGAAGGAGAGTCTGTGGCGTGTAAGAGTGGCAGAGGTGGTGGATGCAGCAGAAGAGGCAGAGGTGGTGGCTGCTGCGGCAGAGGCGCCAAGGAGCACACGCTCCTCTCCCTTTACCTTTACACCGGTAAGGAAACAGGCCTCTGTAATATTGGGAAGAACCACATCTGCAGTAGAACAGAGTTCCCTTAGATAGAGCACCGTCTCAAAGGTAACGCCATTGTAGAGATATCCGTTATCTGCCATAACAGGGTCCACAAAGACTTTGGCGCCATTTCTCTCCTTATGCCTTCTGCAATAGTCCGTAACAAGTTGCGACTGCTCTTTGGAGGCTATAAAGCCTGTGCATATTGCATCAAAGGAGAAGCCCAGCTGGTCCCATATTCCAATGGTGTTGCGCATATATGCCGTGGTATCCAGTATATCAAACTTGCCATAATCAAAGGTATTGGAGACCAATGCTGTAGGCAAGTTAAAGGTCTCAAATTTAAGATGCGAGAAGATTGGTATCATCACAGAGAGGGCCACCTTGCCGTAACCTGCCAGATCGTATACCAGAAGTATTTTGTTATTTTGTGACTCCATAGAACTGCAAAATTATCCAAAATATGGAGGGAATACAAACTCTCTTGACTAAATTTGCCACTATGAAGAAGAGTACAAAAGAGCAAGAGAGAACCATACTGCAGATATTCAGCCCCAAATACAGCAACAACCCGCTGTACAACAACATTCCCCTGGCAACAGAGAGTGTGCACGCCGGCTTTCCCTCCCCTGCGGAAGATATGCTGGAGGAGAGCCTGGATATAAACAAATTGCTTGTAAAGCACCCTGCCGCAACCTATTATGTAAGGGTAAAGGGAGAGAGTATGCGGGATGCGGGCATTTACGACTCCGACATACTTGTGGTGGACAAGTCGCTGGAACCAACCAACAACTGCATAGCTGTCTGCTACATAGATGGAGAGTTTACATTAAAGCGCGTGCTTATAAATGCAGAGGAGCGCACCGTGGTCCTTATGCCTGCCAACAGCAACTACAAGCCTATTACAGTTACTCCCGATAATGATTTTATCATTTGGGGCATAGTGAGTTACGTAATTCACAAGATAGAGAGAGGGTAGAGTATGCTTGGATTGTGCGACTGCAACAATTTCTTTGTAAGCTGCGAGAGGGCATTCAATCCGTCTCTTATTGGCCGGCCCGTTGTGGTGCTTAGCAACAACGACGGCTGCGTAGTCTCGCGCTCCAATGAAGCAAAGCAGTTAGGGATAAAGATGGGTGAGCCCATCTTCCAAATAAAGGAGCTTGTAGAGAGAAACAATGTGGCGGTCTACTCATCCAACTACATCCTCTACGGCGACCTCTCCGCCCGTATAATGTCTATCCTTAAGGAGTCGCTCCCCGGCATAGAGGTCTATTCTATAGACGAGGCCTTTTTGGATATGCGCGGAATACCGCTCCAAGAGCTGCAACCGCTTGGGCTTGAACTTTGCCGCAAAATCTTCAAATACACCGGCATACCTGTAAGCATAGGCATCTCCCATACAAAGACCCTTGCCAAGATTGCCTCCAAACTATGCAAAAAGTACCCCAAGCTTAACGGATGCTGCCTTATGCAGAGAGAGGAGGATATTGAGAAGGTACTTGGCAAATTTGATATAGGGGATGTATGGGGAATAGGCAGAAGACACCTGAAATTCCTGCAGACCTACGGCATAAAGAGCGCACTGGACTTTGCAAGGATGTCGCCCTACATTGTACGCAAGGAGTTTACCATAACCGGGCTCAAGACCTGGAAAGAGTTGCGTGGAGAGCCCTGCATAACCTTTGGGGAAGAGAGAATGGAGCGTGCGCAAATATGTGTCTCCCGATCTTTTGCCACAGAACTTACAACCTTTGAAGAGCTGCATCAGGCCATAGCGGATTTTACTGCCACCGCCTGCGGCAAGTTGCGCAGGCAGAGGAGCATCTGCGGAGAGGTTATGGTCTTTCTGCTTACAAATATGCACAAGGAGGATGCCCCGCAATATTTCACAAACTATATTGCCCAACTTCCCTTTGCAACAGACAGCACCCTTGAGATTCTACAGAGCAGTGTGCACACCCTGAAAAAGATCTATCGGGAGGGGTATGGATATAAAAAGGCCGGAGTTGTGCTGGGCCGCATTGCTCCTAAATGTACAATGCAGCAGAGTCTCTTCAGCACTGCGGATATTGCCAAGGAGAAGCGTTTGATGCAGGTTATGGATAGCCTTAACAACACCTACGGCAATAAGACGCTGGTTGTGGCATCACAGGGGTTTGAAGGGATAAAGATGAACAGGAATCACCTCTCCAAGCGCTACACCACAGAGTGGGAGGATATTTTGGAGGTAAACTGCAGATAACTCTGGCGGGCGGAATCTTTGGCAGAGATTATTGCCTCTTGAGGCGGAATGCGCCAATCTATGGCAAGCTGAGGGTCGTTCCAGGCAATGCCATCCTCGTAATCCGGAGCATAGTAGTTGTCGCACTTGTACTGCAAAACCGCCTCATCGCTCAGTACAGAGAAGCCGTGCGCCATTCCGCGAGGAAGGTAGAGCTGCCTGAAATTTTCATCTGAGAGTTCTACGGCTTCATATTTGCCAAAGGTAGGAGAATCGGGACGGAGGTCCAGCACTACATCCAGCACAATACCCTTTACCACCCGCACAA
>SFUD01000120.1 GCA_004561775.1 bacterium
GATTGTAGAGAGATTGATGAACTCATCCAACATAAGCTGTATAACCACAATTGCCATTACGGCAAGCAGATATTTTAACTTATTTATCATTTCTTCTCCTCCTCTGCTATTCTGGAGAGGGAGTCCAGCTCCTTCCGCCAATAATTCTTTGCCACTATCACATATTGCACATTGTCTGCACTCTGAAAGAGCTCCACCTCTATGGAGTTGTGAATGCCGTTAAGCACTCTGGAGCCGGTTACGCGTCCCAGCGGAATGCCTGCGGGATAGATTGAGGAGAGTCCGCTTGTGCAGACCGTATCTCCAACATTTACCTCTATATGTTGCGGAATATCGCTCAGCATCGCTTTGGTAAGGTCCTCCCCCATCCACCTGAGAGGGCCAAAAGCCTCTTTGGAGAGAAGCATTGCACTAACCTGCTGCTTGGGATTAAGGAAGGAGAGCACATAGGAATTGGAGGCGCTTGCTGCTCTTACTATTCCTACAACACCAAAGGGTGTTACCACACCCATATTCTCCTCCACACCATCCTCTCTTCCCTTGTTTATTATGAAATAGTTGTGTCTGCCTACACCTATCGAGCGCTTTACAACCCTTGCCGGCAGATATTCAAAATCTCCCTTCAAGGCATTCTGCCCATTGCCTGCATATTCCATTCCCTCCAAGAGGGCATTGGCTATAGAGTCATTTATGAATCTTCTCAATTGCAAGAGATTGCCGAAGAGCTTTACATTCTCCTCCCAGAGGTTGTCATTAATCTCCCTTAATCCAAAATACTCCTTTACGGCAATTGTCTTCTCACTTATTGAGGCCTGCAGGTTGCGTAAAGCACCCATTACGGCATACCCCTGAATAATGCCGGAATTTGTCACCATAACAAGGCAAGCCACCTCCATAACTATGAAGATGGCAAATTTGACCAATGGCCCCAATATGGTGAAGCGCCTCCTCATTACTTCATAAGGAACGGATATTTTTCAACATTTTTAAGGGCAGCGCAAGTTCCTCTTGCCACTGCGCGCAGAGGATCCTCTGCCACTTTGAATGGAATATTTACCTTTTTGGAGAGTCTCTTGTCCAGACCTCTGAGCAGAGCGCCTCCTCCAGAGAGGTATATGCCATTATCAACAATATCCGAATAGAGCTCCGGCGGGGTCTTCTCCAGAACGTTAAGGATTGCCGTCTCTATCTTGGCAATGGATTTGTCCAGACAGTGCGCCACATCCTGATGGGTGACACCTATCTCCACAGGGTGAGCAGTCATAAGGTTTGGACCGCGCACCACGTAAGGCTCAGGCGGATTGTCCAACTCCGACAATGCGGCGCCAACATTTATCTTTATGAGTTCTGAGGTAATCTCTCCCACCTTGATATTATGCTGCTGCCTCATATACTGCTGAATCTCTGCCGTAAAGACATCTCCTGCAACCCTTATGCTCTCCTTGCAGACTATTCCGCCAAGAGAGATTACAGCTATCTCTGCAGTACCGCCGCCAATATCCACAACCATCTGACCTACAGGCGCGGTTACATCCAGTCCAATACCTAGCGCAGCTGCCATAGGCTCATATATGATATAGACATCGTGGCCGCCCGCGTGCTCAGATGAGTCGCGGACTGCCCTTATCTCCACCTCTGTACTTCCTGCAGGAACAGCAACCACCATCTTAAGATTTGGCGTAAACCACCCCTTGCGGTTGTTTATCATCTTTACAAATCCCCTGATCATAAGCTCCGCAGCATTAAAGTCTGCAATCACGCCATCTTTCAATGGCCGTACGGTCTTGATGTTGGGATTTGTTCTTTCGTGCATCATCCTTGCCATATGCCCAAAGGCAATAGGCTTGCCGTTGGTCTGGTCTATAGCAACAATACTGGGCTCATCCAATACTATCTTGTCGTTAAGAAAGATAACGGTATTTGCGGTACCCAAGTCTATAGCCAGTTCTTGTGTCAAAAAAGAAAAAGCCATACCGATACTAATGTTTAAAGTGTCTGAATCCTGTAAATACCATAGCAACCGCATTCTGGTTGCACCAATCAATACTCTCCTGATCTCTGATTGAGCCTCCAGGCTGGATAACTGTCTTTATACCCTCCTTGGCAGCTATCTCAACACAATCGTGGAAAGGGAAGAATGCATCCGATGACATTACCGCTCCGTTAAGGTCGAAGCCAAAGTTTTTGGCCTTCTCTATAGCCTGCTTGAGCGAGTCAACTCTTGAGGTCTGTCCCACTCCGCTTGCAAGCAGCTGTTTGCCCTTGGCAAGCACAATGGCATTGGATTTTGAGTGTTTTACAAGTTTGTTGGCAAAGAGCATATCCTCAATCTTGTCTGCATCGGGAGCAGTAACGGTTACACAGCGGAGCTCATCGGGAGTCTCTGTATGAGCATCTCTCTCCTGCACCAGCACTCCGCCAAGGAGCGAGCGGTATTTGAGCGCAGGAATCTCCACTCCCTTGTTAAGGAGGATTATCCTGTTCTTTTTGCTCTTTAGAATCTCCAGCGCCTCCGGAGTGTATGCAGGAGCTATCACAACCTCAAAGAAGATTTTGTTCATCTCCTCTGCAGCCGCTTTGTCTATCTCTGCATTTGTTACAATAATGCCTCCGAATGCCGATACAGGGTCTGCTGCAAGGGCTCTCTCCCAAGCCTCCTTTACTGTTGCGCCACAAGCGCAGCCGCAAGCGTTGGTATGCTTTATCACAGCCACTGCAGTCTCCTGGAAATCCGAGATGAGCTCTATTGCGGACTCAATGTCCAAGAGGTTGTTATGAGATATCTCCTTGCCATGCAACTGCTCCGGAAGGCTCTTCTCCGCACCATAGTAGAAGCCCTTCTGATGAGGGTTCTCTCCATAGCGGAGCTCCTTGCCCTGCATATAACTCCTCTTGAAGGCAGTAATGCCGCAATCTCTGTTCATATACTCAAAGATGGCGCTGTCGTAGTGCGAACTTACCGCAAAGGCGTGAGCCGCAAAGCGCGCCCTCTGCTCCAAAGTGGTATTGGCACCGCTCTCCTTCAGAATCTCCGCAAGCGGCGCATACATCTCCTTGCTTGCAACAATCACAACATCCTTATAGTTCTTTGCAGCAGCTCGGATAAGCGATATGCCGCCTATATCTATCTTTTCTATAATCTCCTGATGCGCAGCACCTGCAGCCACATACTCCTCAAAAGGATAGAGGTCTACAATAACAAGGTCTATCTCCGGAATATCATACTTCTTCATGATTTCCTTAGTAAAAGCCTTAGAACCCTCCAGCAGTGCGGCATTGGCTCTTGGGCCAAATACTTTTAAACCCCTGTCTTCAAAATAATCCACAATTCCATTCACAAGAGGATCTTCTGGACCTACAAAGGTCAGGTCTACATTATTTTCTTTGACAAAAGAAGATAATGATTCAAAATCGTTTGCCTTAATATTTACGCACTCAGCCACATCCTCCATACCGGGATTTCCTGGTGCGACATATACTTTTTCTACTCTCTCACTTTTTGAGAATGCCCAGGCGATGGCATGTTCCCTGCCGCCTGAGCCAATAACCAGTACCTTAGCCATACTAATGCTTAAAGTGACGCATACCGGTATGAACCATTGCGATGCCTAACTCATCACATGCGTCAGTTGAATCCTGGTCCTTAATGGAACCGCCTGGCTGCACAATAGCCGCAATGCCATAGGCAGCGGCAAGTCTTACAGTATCATCCATTGGGAAGAAGGCATCTGAAGCCAGTACTGCACCCTTGGCCTTTTCACCAGCCTGCTTAAGCGCAATCTCGGCCGCACCA
>SFUD01000121.1 GCA_004561775.1 bacterium
CATACTATATTATATATATTATATCTTGTTATCAAATACTTTAACAATTAATCCAGTTTGATGCTGAGTCCAAGACCGCGCAACTCGTGGAGCAATACATTAAGTGATTCCGGAATGCCCGGTGTAGGCATAGGGTCGCCCTTCACAATTGCTTCGTATGCCCTAGACCTTCCTACAACGTCGTCGGACTTGATTGTAAGAATCTCCTGAAGGATGTTGGATGCGCCAAATGCCTCAAGTGCCCAAACCTCCATCTCTCCAAATCGCTGGCCACCAAACTGCGCTTTACCGCCCAATGGCTGCTGTGTAATGAGAGAGTATGGTCCGATAGAACGCGCGTGCATCTTGTCGTCAACCATATGACCCAACTTAATCATATAGGTAACACCCACTGTAGCCGGCTGGTCGAAGTACTCACCAGTATGGCCATCCCTAAGGTATGTCTTTCCAAATCTAGGAAGTCCGGCCTTGTCTGTATAGCTGCAGATATCTTCAAGTGAAGCGCCATCGAAGATAGGGGTAGCAAACTTAAGACCAAGCTCTTTGCCGGCCCAACCAAGCACAGCTTCATAAATCTGTCCAAGGTTCATACGAGAAGGCACACCAAGAGGGTTGAGCACAATATCAACTATTGAACCGTCGTCCAGGAATGGCATATCCTCATCTCTAACCAGCTTAGCCACAATACCTTTGTTACCGTGGCGGCCGGCCATCTTGTCACCCACTCTAATCTTCCTCTTCTTGGCAACATAAACCTTTGCAAGCTGCATTATGCCGTTAGGAAGTTCATCACCTATTGTTATAGTATATTTGATTCTCTTCAACTCTGCGTCATACTCCTTATATGCAAGCAGATAGTTGTTTACTAACTGCTTGATAAGAGTATTGGTGTACTTGTCTGAAGTCCATTTTGCAGGGTTGATATTTTCATAGTCTATAGAGTCCAGTATCTCTCTTGTAAAGGCTTTGCCCTTTCCAAGAATCTCCACACCATAAAGGTCTGTAATACCCTGGCACTCTCTCTTGCCAACAAGAACCATAAGCTTGTCAAGGAAGAGCTTTCTGAGCGCAGAGGCCTTCTCTGTAAAGTTCTCCTCTGCCTGTTGCAGCTGATTCTTGATATTTGCCTTGCCCTTCTTGCCGCTGGCCTCCTTGCCTACTCTTGCAAAGAGTCTCTTCCCGATAATTGTACCGGAGAGTGAAGGAGATGCTTTCAGAGAGGCATCCTTTACATCGCCCGCCTTGTCGCCGAAAATAGCGCGGAGCAATTTCTCCTCCGGAGATGGGTCGCTCTCTCCCTTAGGGGTAATCTTACCGATAAGGATATCGCCCGGCTCTATGTGCGCTCCTACTCTGATGATACCGTTCTCGTCCAAATCCTTGGTGGCATCTTCGCTCACATTAGGAATATCTGAGGTAAGTACCTCCATACCGCGTTTGGTATCTCTAACCTCCATAAGATATTCATCCACGTGGATGGAGGTAAAGATATCCTCACGGATAATTCTCTCGGAGAGTACAATAGCATCCTCAAAGTTATATCCCTTCCAAGGCATATATGCAACCTTAAGGTTTCTTCCAAGAGCAAGCTCTCCATTCTGGGTTGCATATCCGTCTGTCATTATCTGACCCGGCTCAACCTTATCGCCCCTCTTGACAATAGGTCTGAGAAGGATAGAGGTGCTCTGGTTGGTCTTGCGGTAGAGAGGAAGCTTGTAGACTGTAACTTCAGGGTCGAAGCTTACAAACTTCTCATCCTCTGTGCGCTCGTATTTTACGTGTATCTCGTTGGCATCAACATATACAACTTCACCCTTGCCTGTTGCGGCAATCTGTGTTCTGGAGTCTCTTGCAACAGGACCCTCAAGGCCTGTTCCAACAATAGGAGCCTCAGGTTTGAGTACAGGCACTGCCTGACGCATCATGTTTGAACCCATCAATGCGCGGTTTGCATCGTCGTGCTCCAGGAATGGAATGAGCGATGCGGCAATTGATGCAATCTGGTTAGGGGCAACATCCATAAGATGAACATCCTCCCTTCCCACAACTGGGTAGTCTGCTTCATAACGGCATTTGATGCGCTCGTCCAGGATTGTACCATCGGGACCAAGGTGAACATTTGCCTGAGCAACCATCTTCTCCTCCTCCTCTTCTGCGCTCATATAGACGCATCCGGAAGGGGAGAGGTCTACAACGCCATTCTCCACTTTGCGGTAAGGTGTCTCTATGAAGCCAAGACTATTGATTCTTGCATAGACGCATAGAGATGAGATAAGACCGATGTTAGGTCCCTCAGGAGTCTCGATAGGACAGAGTCTTCCGTAGTGTGTGTAGTGTACGTCTCGTACCTCAAAACCTGCTCTGTCTCTTGAGAGACCTCCTGGACCGAGGGCAGACAATCTTCTCTTGTGAGTCATCTCTGCAAGAGGATTGGTCTGGTCCATAAACTGAGAGAGCTGGCTTGTTCCAAAGAATGAGTTTATGACAGAAGAGAGTGTCTTGGCATTGATGAGGTCGATAGGTGTAAAGACCTCATTGTCCCTGACATTCATTCTCTCGCGGATAGTTCTTGCCATTCTTGCCAGACCAACGCTAAACTGGTTTGCAAGCTGCTCTCCAACGGTTCTGATTCTCCTGTTGCTGAGGTGGTCTATATCATCCACGGTAGCCTTTGAGTTGATAAGCTGGATGAGATAGCGTATAATCTCTATGATGTCATTCTTTGTAAGCACTCTTACATCAGACGGTGTGGTGAGGTTGAGCTTTTTGTTAAGACGGTAGCGTCCTACCTCTCCAAGGTCATATCTCTTGTCTGAGAAGAAGAGTTTCTCAATAACATCGCGGGCAGTGGCGTCGTCAGGTGGTTCGGAGTTGCGCAACTGTCTGTAAGTATATTTGATAGCCTCTTCCTCAGAGTTACATTGGTCTTTCTGCAGGGTGTTGTATATTATGGCGTAGTCATTTGTATTTGCGTCTTCCTTGTGAACAAGGATTGTGCTGGCGCCCGAATTGAGGATATCCTCTATATGCCTCTCTTCAAGCACAGTTTCACGGTCAACAATAACCTCATTTCTCTCTATGTAAACAACCTCTCCTGTGTCTTCATCCACAAAGTCCTCGTTCCAAGTCTTGAGCACCTTGGCAGCGAGTTTGCGTCCTTCATTGGCCCTGAGGTTCTCCGGAGTCGCCTCGATCTCCTCGGCAAGGCCGAAGATATCGATGATATCCTTGTCGGCATTGAAGCCGATGGCCCTCAACAATGTTGTCACAGGGAGCTTCTTCTTCCTGTCGATGTATGCGTACATCACATTGTTGATATCCGTGGCGAACTCAATCCAAGAGCCCTTGAACGGGATAATTCTGGCGGAGTAAAGTTTGGTTCCGTTGGCGTGAAGAGTCTGGTCGAAGAATACGCCCGGAGACCTGTGCAGCTGGGAAACGATGATACGCTCCGAGCCGTTGATCACGAAAGTACCGGCAGGTGTCATATACGGGATATTGCCGAGATATACATCCTGTACTCTCGTGTCAAAATCCTCGTGTTCCGGATCACTGCAAGAAAGGCGGAGTTTTGCCTTCAGAGGAACATTGTATGTGAGTCCTCTTTCAAGACATTCTTCAATCGAATACTGAGGAGGATCGATGAAATAATCGATGAACTCAAGCATATAGTTGTTCCTCGTATCCTCGATTGGGAATATTTCCTGGAATACCTGATACAACCCTTCGTTTTTTCTGTTCTCCGGGGTCGTATCGAGCTGGAAGAAAT
>SFUD01000122.1 GCA_004561775.1 bacterium
AAAGATTTGCTATGTCTGAGCAGCAGCTCAAGACGGCAGTAACGGGGATGGGCGCATATATGTAAATAGCTGATGCGAAAGGCCGCACGCCGCAGCTGCGAGTTAGCGAATCCGACCCAGGTGCGCCAGATTGCTAACCAAAACCGGAGTCCTTTTCTCCGCTAAATGAGGTTTGTTGCTGGCCGGGGCGCCGTGGCGGAGAGGATGGCTGAGGCACCGTGGCGAAACTGTTGCTGGGCGGGGCGCTGATGCGGGTGGCTGGGGTCTTCCTGGCAGAGATGCAACTGGCCGTGCGCGCCGCTGTGCAGAGTCATAGGGAAGAGGCTTCCGGCAAGCGAGTGCTCGATGGGCAAGCGGGTGCACGACGGGCAAGGAGATGCACGAAGGGAGAGGTGTTGTACGGCAGGCAAGGAGATGCACGATGGGAGAGGCGTTGCACGACGGACAAGCACCGCCGCGCCAGGGGAACCGCTGGCACATAGGACTGCGGGCCGTGGCACGTTACCTTTGTTTGGGTGGTGCGCTGAGGGGGTACATCTTGTCTATTACTTCCATTGGGACGCCGAGGATTCGGTGCAGCTGTTTGTTTGTGGCGGAATAGTGGTCGCGGAGGAACCTTATTATTGTAATGAGCTGGTCGTTGGTTATCTGACGGAGTGGTTGGTTGTATCGCTTGTGTGATAACTCGTTTGCTATCTCTGCAAGTTCGCGGTCTGGTCGGGTTATTTGCTCGCTTAGTTGGTATGTGAAGTCGCTTAACGATTCTACCTTTTTTATATGTGCAAAGTAGTACTCTCTGGCAGAGGGGAAGATGGACTCTACAAATTTGTAGTTGCAAAACTCAAAGATTGAGATGTGTCCGTCTACCATCTTCCTTTTTGAGACGTTGTCGAATTGTCGGGACTTTGTTAATGCTCGTATCAATCTGATTGAGCTATATTCTGCGGATTCATTATGTCTTGCATATGTGTCTGGTGAGAATGGCGCTTTGCCGGAACTCCACGGATATGTGAAGGGAGTGATATCGGGATATAGAACAAAGGGATTTCTGTGAATGTAAGTTACAGTGTTTCTGAACTGCTGCAGTGTGGTTACCTCTTTGGTAGCGATATCCCATTCCTCCAGTTGCTTTGATAGAGTAGGATTTACATCTGCGAAGAGTCGGGAGAGATACTTTCTCAGCAATGCGCAAAAATCTTGTAGTGACTTTTCATCCCCCGAGAGAAGTAGGTGCAGATGGTTGGACATCAAGCAAAAGGCATATAATTCAATACCGCGGGAGGCAAGAGTGCAAAGCGCTAAAATGGAGATGGCTGCTGCGTACTCCTCATTTTTGGTAAATATCAGGGGAAAATCCTCGCTTGTAAAGAGATGATAATATGGTCCGGCCCCATTAAACTTGGAACTGCACAACTCCTCCCTCTCAAATCGCAACATACTATTCATAGCAACTACAAGTTTTGGTTAACACCGGCAAAAGTAGGGAAGGCGGGCGGGCTTGCAAAGCTGGAGCGTAAAAATTTTGCTATTTGCGCTAGGGAAGTATCTTGGTATTTGTTGGATTTTTTAGTTAATTTTGTGAATTGGAGTGATTTTTGATTTATAATTTTGCGATATGGTAAGTAAGTCTATTCTTAAACAGTTGAAGAAGAGGGGTATTGCCCCGGAGAAGTTTGAGGCTCAGTTGGAGAATTATCTCACAGGGTTCCCATATTTGAAGATTGCAGATGCCGCAACACCGGCATCGGGAATAAAAGTACTCTCCGAAGAGGAGAGGGTAGAGGCTATTGCAAGGCTGGATGCTTTTGAGGGGAAGTGCTGCAAATTTGTACCGGCATCGGGAGCAGCCTCCAGAATGTTTAAGGATTTGTTTGAGGCAGAGGAGTTGCTTGCCAAGGGCGAGGCGCTTAAAAAGGGCTCTGCGGCAGAGAGGTTTGTGGAGAATGCGGCAGAGTTTCCATTTATGGATGCTGCTCATTTGCTAAGGTTTACCCTGCACAAAGAGGCACTTGGGTATGGTCAGCAGCCAAAGGGACTTATTCAGTTTCATAAGTATCCCGATGGCAACAGAACTGCCTTTGAGGAGCATCTGGTGGAGGGAGCGCTTTATGCAAAGGATAAGAGTGGCGTGGTGAATATGGTAGTGACTGTGTCGCCGGAGCACATAGAGGGCTTTAAGTCGCTCTTTAAAGAGGTAAAGGAGAAGTATCAGAGCAGGTTTGCGTGCAAGTACAACATTAAGTTTACCACTCAGAAGCCAGAGACGGATATAGTTGCTGTAAATGAGGATAATACACCGTTCCTGGATGAAAAGGGCGATTTGCTCTTCCGTCCGGGTGGACACGGCGCGCTGCTGCAGAACTTGAACGAGATAAATTCAGACATAATAATTGTAAAGAACATAGACAACGTTACAAGGGAGAATCATATCTCCGATACCGTTACCTGGAAGAAGGTACTTGCCGGCAGGGCTATTATTCTTAGAGAGAAGATAGCGGAGCATATTAAGGCGTTACTTCCTGTGTACAAGCGCCTTGTGGCTCTCTCTAATGCGTATGAAGGGCTTGTGCCTGCAGGGTTGGATTTGCTCTCCAAGGAGGATAAGGAGAAGGTGGAGCTGGCAGCAAAGTTCCTGGAGGAGGAGTTCTGCATAAGAATGCCGCAGGAAGGTTGCAGTGCTGCAGCGAATGCGAGCGGCAGCGCAGCGGCGAAGGCAGGTTGCAAGGCTGCAGGAAGCAGCGCAGGAGCTAAGGCAGGCGGCAGCGCGGAGATGCTTGTTGGAATGTTGCTGGATAAGTTGAACAGGCCGGTAAGGGTTTGCGGAATGGTTAAGAATGAGGGCGAGCCGGGTGGCGGACCATACATTATAGAGGAGTCGGACGGCACAACCTCCCTGCAGATTTTGGAGGGGGCGCAGATAGACCCTAACAACAAGCAGGCGCAGAAGGCGCTCTCAAGGGCAACCCATTTCAACCCTGTGGATTTGGTCTGTGCAGTTAAGGATTACAGGGGCAGGAAGTTTAATCTTATGGAGTATCTGGACCCTAAGACCGGCTTTATCTCATCCAAGAGTTACAAGGGCAGAAAGCTTAAGGCTCAGGAACTTCCGGGTTTGTGGAATGGCTCTATGAGCAATTGGAACACACAGTTTGTAGAGGTGCCTATCACCACATTCAATCCGGTAAAGACGGTGTTGGATTTGTTGCGCCCGATGCATAAGTAGGGGATAAGATGAATTTGTATCCATTTGTATTTAAACCAAATAATAAAAAACTTGTTTGGGGAACCGAGGAATGGGCAATAAGCGCAGTCCCGGGCAGCGAGAGCATAGTGGCAAACGGACCTCTGGAGGGAAAGAGCCTCTCCAAAGTAATAGAGAGTGCGCCGGAGGCCATACTTGGCAGAGAGGTCTATGCCAAATACGGCGCTATGCCATTGCTGGCCAAGATAATAGAGGCCAAAGCAGACCTCAGCATCCAGGTCCATCCCAACGACCAGATGGCGCGCAGGCTCCATAACAAAATGGGCAAGAGCGAGATGTGGTACATCCTGGAGGCAGAGCCCGGTGCCCACCTCTATGCCGGCTTCGAGAAGGAGATAACCCCGCAGGAATATGCCAGAATGATAGAGGATGGCTCCATAATAGAGGTGCTTGCCAAGCACAATGTAAACAAAGGCGACATCTTCTACCTCCCTGCGGGCAGGGTGCACGCAATATGCGGAGGCATAACCCTGGCAGAGGTGCAGCAGTCCAGCGATTTAACCTA
>SFUD01000123.1 GCA_004561775.1 bacterium
AACGAGATGCTGGCAGAGAAATTCTGAGAAATGCCAAAGGTACTGAACGGATTGGACTGCACCGTCTCCACCTTCTGCAACTGCTGGTTAAAGACCCTTTTGGAGTCTGAGAAATACCAGTTCATACCATAACTTATACCCGGGGAGACCTGAATATATTTCAACAGGCTGAAGCCCGGTAGACCTATGGTAAAGGAGTGCTTCATACCATTCTTCAGCTTCTTCCACATACCCGGCTGGTTAAACTCGGAAGATTTGAAGTTGATTTTATTATCGAAGGTTGTACTATAGTTAAAAGAGAACTGCTCATAAAAGCGCTCCTTCCCCACCCTCTCCTTTCTCTTGAATGGATAAATCCTGTTAACGGTAAAGGTTATGTTAGGGAGTGTTACAGCATATGAGCTGTCTCTGGAATTCTGACTATGCAGGGCATTTACCGTAATGCTGAAAGGGGTACCCGCCCAGGTCTTTCCAAAAGAGATGGATGAACTTATCTGATTCTGCAGCGCGCTCTCTATTGTAGTGGAATTATAGGTGCTGTTCTTTGGGCTGGAGAAGTTGACGGAGGCTGTAAACTTTGTCCCTGGGTGGGCCTTGGCATCCATAGCGTGCGACCACTGCACAGAGAAGTTTGTACTCTTCATATAATCGGGAGAATTGCGCTCTCCTGTAATATCCACAGAGTAGTTCATTGCCACATTGCCGGAGTATTTGTAGCGCTTTGTATATCGGGAGTTAAGGCGTACTGCCCAGGAGCCCCTGGTATAAATGTCTCCTGTGGCAGCAAGGTCCCAATGCTCACCAAATACAAAATAGTAGCCCAAGTCTCTCATAAAGAAGCCTCTGGCTGTCTCCTCGCCCCAAGATGGCATAAGAATTCCACTGCTTCTGCCACCGCTCATATTTGGTACAAAGCCAAAAGGAATTGCAAATGGCGTAGGCACATCCTCCACCACCACATAGGCTGGGCCAAAGACAATATTCTTCTTGCCGTTTGGCGTATTTACCATTCTGGCATTGGTATATTTAAGGTAAAAATGCGGGTGCTCGTAGTCGCAGGTTGTATATTTTCCGTCTGCCACATTAAAGGAGTTGTCCGGCATGCGCTTTATATGATTGCCGTGCATAAAGCCATCTCCCTCCTGCGTTATCATATTGGAAATCTTTGCTTTTCCCGATTTAAAATTATAATAGACGCTCTCCATTTCATAGGTAACGCCTGCTTTTGTCATAACAGGAGAGCCAATAATGGTTTTGCCTGTGGAGTCTGCGGGGTCTGGCAAACCCTTGGCAAAGACGGTTCTGGTATCTACATTGTAGGCCATATACTCCGCCTTCATATCCATATCGTCGTACTTTACAGAGACATCTCCGTAATAGTAAATCATCTGCTTGCCCTCCTCCAGCACCTCCACAATAGAGTCTCTTGCGGTAGAGAAGACAGGCATATCTATAGAGCTCTTCTGCCTTATGGAATCCCTCCGCAAAGAGTCAAGCCTCTGCGCATCAAGCTGCAGTGAATCTGCCTTGAGGGAATCAAGCTGCAGAGAGTCTGCCTTGAGGGAATCGGGATGCAGCGAGTCTGCCTTGAGCGAATCCTGCTGCAAAAAATCCAATGCGCGTACCCCCGCCGCATTATTTGTGGCAGAGAGGGCAGCATAGCAGAATGCCAGGGATAAAAAGAGCAGTATTCTTCTCAATTGCATACTTTATTTAAAAATAAGACAAAAAATTCGCATCTTTGTAAGTCTGCAAATTTATACAAATTTTACAACAAATATGCCATCCGCAAAGATAATAGTAAGAGAACTGCTCACAACCATTGCCACAATGGCGCTCATCTGCGCCTTTATTTCCACAGCCTCTGCAGAGGAGGGCGCACAGAACAGCATAAAGATAAAGACCGTTGTGCTGGATGCGGGCCACGGCGGCAAAGATACCGGCGCAATAAGCAAAAACGGCGCAATAAAGGAGAAGGATATAACCCTCTCCGTGGCATTGAAGCTGGGCAAGATGATTAACTCCAATTATCCCGATGTTAAAGTTGTATATACAAGAAAACGGGACGAATATATAGAACTCTCCAAGCGTGCGGAGATTGCCAACCGCAACAAGGCAGACCTCTTCATCTCCATCCACGTAAACTCTCAGAAGGGAACAACTGCAACCGGAACAGAGACCTTTGTAATGGGAACGCACAAGAGCAGTTCCAACTTTGAGATATGCAAGCTGGAGAACTCCGTAATTGTGCTGGAGGAGGACTATCAATCCAAATATGAGGGCTTTGACCCCAATTCTCCGGAATCCTACATAATCTTCTCCCTGCTTCAGAACACCCACCTGGAGCAGAGCCTCAAATTTGCGGCGCTAATTCAGGACAACTTCAAATTGGGCCCAATAAAGGTAAACAGAGGAGTAAAACAGGGAGGATTGCTTGTGCTCTGGAAGACCACAATGCCTGCGGTGCTTACAGAGATTGGATTTATCTCCAACCCTGCAGAGAGCAACCAGCTTAGGAGAGATGCCGTGCAGAGCCAGATTGCGGCGCGCATCTTCAATGCCTTTGCAAAATACAAGACAGACTATGAGGGTGGCGCTCCAAAACTTATTCCCGATAATGAGATGCCTTCCCAAAGCGCAGAACAGCAAGAGGCCGCAGTTGAGAGCGCAGAGCAGCAAAAGGCCGCAGTTGAGAGCACAGAGCAGCAAGAGGCCACTGTTGCGAACGCAGAGTGGCAAGAGGCCACTGTTGCAAACGCAGATCGGCAAGAGGCCTCTGTTGCAGAGACTGCCGTACAGGATGAGCAGCCTGAAGCAAAGAGGCAGCCTGAAGCAAAGGGGCAGCCTGCAGCATCGGGAAAAGCCTACAGAATACAGATTCTCTCTGTTACAAAGGTGCTTCCTGCAGGGGCTCCGGACCTTAAAGGCAGGAGGGATGCATACTACATTTATGCCAATAAGGCCTACAAATATTGCATAGGCGAGTATGCCACAAGGGAGGAGGCGGCGGCAGATCTGCCAAAAATTAGGAAGCAATTCAGTGGAGCATTCATTATATTTGCAGAAAAATAGGGATTATGAGACTTAACAAAGCGCAACTGATAGGACTCTTTACAATAGTTGTTGTTCTTGCGTTATATGCAGTGATAACTTTTCTGAAGGATGAGAATCTCTTTAACGGCAAGAGCACATACTATATTATATATGAAGATGTGGATGGCCTTACAACAAGCAGTCCGGTATATATTAAAGGATTTAAGGTGGGCAGCATCTGGGATATAGAGTTTGACAACAAGAGCGGACTCTTTACGGTTCTTATAAAGGTAAAGAGCTCTTTTGAGATTCCGTCAAATTCCGTTGCCACTATTGCAGGCTCGGGGATATTGGGAGGAAAGCAGATTAATCTTGCCCTTGGAGACTCCAAGGTCTGCCTCTCCAGCAAAGATACAATTTGCGGCGGTTTTGAGATTGATGCCATAGCCTCCGTTATGAAGAATGCTGCGCCCATTGCAGGCAAAATGGATACCCTGCTCTCCTCTCTGAATTCTGTGGTTGGCAAGATGGACCGCATACTGGACGAGAATGCCCAGAGAGAGTTGCAGCAGAGCATCACCTCCCTTAATGCCTCAATGGCCAATATACGGAGCATAACTTGGATCTCCCCGCGGGAGAGGGCGGGCTTTAAGATGTTGGCGGCGTTCATCGAGCCTTCTGCGTCGCCTGCGCCCACCAGGTTATGGACTTCGTCGA
>SFUD01000124.1 GCA_004561775.1 bacterium
CTATCTTCTCATTCTGCGGAGGGTGCGGATAGATTGTCTCGTTATGCAGCAGATTCCCCTGCGCATCCAGGCAGACAACCTTGCAGCCTGTACGGAAGCCCGGGTCTATGGCCATTGTGCGCTTCTGCCCTACCGGGGCCGCAAGAAGCAGCTGCCTCAGATTCTCTCCAAAGACCTTGATAGATTCTATATCTGCTCTCTCCTTTGCGCTCTTTAAAGCCTCTTTCTCTATAGAGGGGTGAAGCAATCTCTTGAAAGCATCCCTGAGTGTCTCCTCAAGCACTTGGTAGAGCGCATAAGATTTACATCTGCGACCGTTATAGAAGAGGCGGCACATAATCTTATGAACAATCTCCTCATCCACCTCCAGTTTTACAGAGAGCGCCCCCTCATCCTGACCACGCAGCACTGCAAGCAACCTGTGGGCGGGTATCTTGGCTATCTTCTCGGAGAAAGAGTAGTAGTTTGCATACTTCTCATCCTCATTCTCCTCTTCAGCACCCTTTGCCTTGCGGCTTACCACTACGGCATTTCTTAAATAATAACCCCTAAGCTCCTCCCTAATCTCTCTCCTCTCTGCAATATTCTCTGCAATGATATCCTTTGCCCCTGCAATGGCCTCCTGGGCAGGAGCGCCAAAAGTGGCGGCATACTCCATAAGGTTGGAGAGTTCCAGAGAGAGCATCCTCTCTGCCAAAGGCTCAAAGCCACGCTCCTTTGCAATACTTGCCCTTGTCTTTCTCTTGGGTCTGTAGGGAAGATATATATCCTCCAACTGCTGCATCTGAACGCACTCCTCTATCTCCTTCTCCAACTCCGGCGTCAGCTTTTGCTGCTCCTTTATGCTCTTGAGCACCGCCGCTTTACGCTTCTCCAGCTCTTCAAAGAGGAGTTGGAAGTGTTTAATCTCCGCTATCTCAACTTCGTTCAAATTACCTGTAGCCTCTTTTCTGTATCTGCTAATAAAGGGCACCGTTGAACCCTCTTCAAGCAACTGGACGCAATGCTCCACCTGCCAATTTTTAAGCTGCATTTTGGAGGACAAATAGGCTATATACTTCTTATTCATAGAGAAAACAATTTTAAAGTGTAAGTGCTGTTGGAGATACTACTCCTGAGAGACCTGCTGGAGGCGTTCTCTGTATGCAGAGAAGATTTTGGATTTTGACACAAAGCCAATGTAGCAGCCGTTGGAATCCAATACAGGCAGATTCCAGGCATCTGTAACCTCAAACTTCTTCATTACGCTCTCCATCTTCTCATCTACCTGTACAGTTTCCGGGAAGGGTTTCATAAAGTTATAGACATAAGAGGTGCTGTACATATCTCTGTTGAACATAATCTGTCTGAGGTCATCCAGATAGACCACACCCTGCAACTCGCCAAGGTCGTTAACCACAGGAAAGAGGTTCCTGCGGGAGTTTGAGATAGCCTTTACCAGCGTACCCAGATTATCCCCAACCTTTACCTTCTTAAAGTCTCTCTCCACAAGGTTGGCAGTATTGAGAAGGGTGAGCACCGCCTTGTCCGAGTCGTGGGTAAGAAGGTCTCCCTGGTTGGCTATTCGTTTTGTATAGATGGAGTAACTCTCAAAGAGCCTGATTGTTGCAAATGAGACAGCGGAGGTTATGATAAGTGGCATAAGGAGGTCGTATCCGCCGGTTATCTCTGCTATGAGGAAGATGGCTGTAAGCGGCGCCTGCATTACACCGGACATAAGGCCCGCCATTGCAACCAGCGCAAAATTGGTCTCGGGAAGGGAGATACCGCAGAGATTGAAGAGCCTTGCCACCACAAAACCCAGAACTCCTCCCATAAAGAGCGTAGGTCCAAAGGTTCCTCCCACTCCGCCACCCGCATTGGTAAGCGACATAGAGAAGACCTTAAAGAGAAAGACCATAAGGAAGAAAAACGGCATAAGCCACGGGTTGGACCTGGTAAGAACATCGGAGAGGAAGGTTGTGCCTATTGCACCCTTCACATCCCCATTAAGCAGATTCGTAAGGGAGCCGTAACCCTCTCCGTAGAGCGGCGGGAAGAGGAAGATGAGCAGCCCCAGCCCTATTGCTGCCAACCCCCACCTAAGGTAGATATTCTCAATCCCCCTCAGCCTATCCTCAACTGCCAGCGTTACCCTTATGAAATAGAGCGAGCCAAAGCCGCATACAACGCCAAGCAGCAGATAGTACGGGATATTGCCAAAGACAAAAGGAGAGAGCGTGTTGGCAAAGGCAACATCGGGACCAAGAAAGGCATAGGCCACCACTGTAGCTGTAATTGAGGAGATTACAAAGGGCAATATGCTGGACATTGAGATATTGAAGAGCAATATCTCCAGTGTGAAGAGCACTCCTGCCAGAGGCGCTGCAAATATTCCCGATACGGCACCGGCTGCTCCGCATCCCAGCAGAATGGTCATCTGCCTGTAGGAGAGCCCAAAGAATTTGGCTACATTGGAGCCTATGGCCGCACCAGTATATACTATAGGGGCCTCTGCTCCCACAGAACCGCCAAAGCCTATTGTTACGGCACTGGTAGGAAGAGAGGACCAGACGTTATGTCTCTTTATCCTGGATTCGTTTCTGGAGACAGCCAGCAGGACTTTGGTAACTCCGTGTCCGATGTTATCCTTTATCAGATACTTTACCATAAGAAGGGCCGCAAGCATTCCCACTCCCGGATAGAGGAAGAAGAGAAAACTGTCTGAAGCGGTATTGAACCACCCGGTAAGAATCCATTGAAAAAAGTGTATGAGATGCTTGAGGATAACAGCTGCCAAGCCGCTCCCCAAACCTACCAGCATTGCCAGTATTAAGAGCATTCTGCTCTCCGGCAGGGCAGTAAGGTAACCCTTTATATGATTTATAACTTGTCTCAATCAGTCCATATCGTCACCCTCGGCATCTTTGCCAAAGACTTCGTCGGAATCATCCGGGATATCGGGTGTTTCAGTCTCCTCAGGCTCCTCTCCACCATCCATTGCGCGCTTCACATCTTCATAGTCATCTACCTTGACATCTACCTTTACAAGATAGCTGGCATCTGGGAACTCTACTGGAACAGCATATATTACGGACCCGTCCGGCTTGTTTATAGTTATAATCTCTCCACAATAATCCAAATATCCCTTTGGATACTTCTCTTTGAATGCCAGAGCAACCTCCTCCGACATATTTGCATAACTTACAACTAATCTCTTTTTTGCCGGTCTATTTTCCATATATCTTTATAGTCTCAAAATCGAGTGCAAGTATAGTACGCAATTCAAAGAAAAAAAAATTATTTTGCACTTTTTTTAAAAAAAATTGCTTTCTGGGCTCTTTTCTGGGCTATTTTGCGCTCTACGTAGATTGGTTTCCACTCCTTCACCTCCATTCCGCAATAGTACATTGTGGAGGAGAGGGTCATTGGGGTTGGAGTAAAATCCTGTACCTGCTCCATATAAACGCCATCCAGGGCCTTGTGTTTCATAAGGCGTTCCATATCCTCTTCCCGGCAGCCCGGATGGGAGGAGATAAAGTAGGGCACAAGCTGGTACTTGAGCCTTCTCTCCCTTACAAGTTTGTCAAACTCATACTTAAGCCTCTCAAAGAGCTTGAAGGAGGGCTTGTGCATAAGTTTTAGCACACGCTCTTCCGTATGCTCCGGCGCCACCTTAAGACGCCCGGAGGTGTGGTTTGTAACAAGTTCATTAAAGAACTCCCTGCAGCATCCCTCCGGCAAAAAGCCGTT
>SFUD01000125.1 GCA_004561775.1 bacterium
TTCTCTCTTTTTGCAGAGAAGCAGACTCGCCGATTATATTGTGGATGGCAGTTTCAGCACCGGCTTGGGCGAGATTAACGGCGCCATTGTAAGCTCCAAGCTTGCCATAACGCTTGGAATCCGCTGCAGGTTTACAACTCCGCTTATGCTCTATTATCCCAAAATGAGGCGCGACGCCACAGCAGCCAGCACAAAAGCCAGCACAACAGCCAGCACAACAGCCAGCACAGCAGCCGCAGCCTACGGAGCCGCAGCCGGCAATCTGCAAGGACTGCTCTCTGTGCTTAAAGCGCACCCGTCGGGAACAATACAGCTTGAGAAGAGTTTTGACAACGGCCTTGTTTATATTGGCATAGAGAGGGCGCGCCAGCTCTTGCAATTTAAAGAGAATGAGGTTAGTGCGCTCTATCTCTATGGCCCTGCAGGAAGGGAGGAGGAGGCCCCCTCCAACTCTCTTACAAAGAGGCTGAGGGAGGCCCTTGGGAAGGAGTTTGTTGTAAAGGACCGCTATATGCAGAACAGCACAATGTATAAGATGATGCGCTCTGAGAAGATTGCTGTCTATCTTATTCTGCTCTTTGTAATTATAATAGTATCATTCAACATCTTTGGCTCCATAAGCCTGCTCATTATAGATAAGCGCGGAGATATAGAGATTTTGAGAAGTATGGGAGCAAGGGAGCCTCTTATAAAGAGGGTCTTTATGCTGCAGGGATTCCTTATCTCTGCCTTAGGCACCCTTATCGGGACAGCGCTTGGCGTGGGGCTCTCTCTGCTGCAATACCATTTTCAAATAATAAAGCTGCCGGGCAACTTCATAATAGACCACTACCCGGTGGAGATAGTGCCGCAAGATTTGCTCTACATTGTTGCAGGAGTGCTTGCAGCAGGTTATCTTATATCCCGATTGCCGCTAAGGAAGGAGTTGTAGTATCTTGGATTGCCTGTAACCTCCTCTCCCAGCCACTCCGGCCTCTCAAAGCTCTCATTCTCGCTCTGCAGTTCCACCTCTGCCAGAATAAGGCCTGCGTTGGCTCCAAAGAACTCATCTACCTCAAAGATATGCCCCCCAAAGGGCACAATGTAGCGCCTCTTCTCTATGCCGCCGGGGAGGGCAATTGTACGCAGCGCGGTGGCATCCTCCAGAGAGATCTCCCTCTCCCACTCAAAGCGGCTCAACCCTCCGCTCTCTGAGGGGCCCTTTATTGTAAGAAAAGCCTTGTCATCCCTTATGCGCACCCGCACGGTTCTGCCTTTGGAGATGGCAATATACCCCTGCCATATTGCAGAAGAGGAGGTTGCAAACTCCTTGAAAGGCCCCCTTACCAGAAACTTTCTCTCTATCTCCCTGTTGGCGCAAACCTCTGATTTAGCACTATTATTTTCCATATTGGCACAAATTGTTAAATCTCACTCTCTTCTCCAGATGCCAAAGAGGGCAGAGCCGCTGCCGCTCATAGAGGCATAAAGCGCGCCCTGCTCATATAACTCTCTCTTATAATCTGCCAGCTGCGGATACTTGGCAAAGACCGTGCGCTCAAAGTCGTTTACAAGGCGCCCTCTCCACTCCTCTACCGGCAGGTTGAGCAGCTGTTCCAAGCCCATCTCCGCTCCTGGTTCAAAGAGAGAGGGTTCCCACCTCTCCCTTGGCAGAATACCTTTAAAGGCATCTGCCGTAGAGACAAAGAGGGGCGGTGTAACCACCCTTATCTCATACCCCTGCAGAGAGGGTATCTCTACAGGAGAGAGAATCTCTCCGCGACCGCCTCCTAGCATAGGTCTGTTATAGATGAAGAAGGCCGTGTCGCTTCCCAGTCGGGCTGCCAAAGTGGCAAGAGTCTCATCATTAAGACCAAGCGCAAAGAGTTCATTCAGCGCCCTTAATGTAAAGGCAGCATCTGCAGAACCGCCTCCCAGGCCCGCTCCGGCAGGAATGCGCTTGTGCAGGTATATCTCTACCGGCGGAATCTCATACTCCTCCATAAGCAACCTGGCTGCCCGCACGCAGAGGTTATCCATAGGATTGCCTGCCAACTCCATCCCGTAGAGCTTAAAGGAGATCCTGCCCTCCTTGGCAGGTACAATCTCCAGTATGTCTGAGAGGGGAACGGGATAAAAAACGGTTTCCAACTCGTGAAAACCGTCTGTACGCTTGCGGAGAACCCGCAAGCCTAAATTTATCTTTGCATTAGGATAGACTATCATAGCAACAACTCCTCTACTGCATCAACCGCACTTGGAGTAGCCGCAGCTCTTGCAGACAAGACAACCCTCCTGATAAACCAGCTCGTTGGAACCGCACTTAGAGCAGACCTTGCCGGTATCGTCCTTTGTGCCATCCGGGATGTAGCGTTTGAGCGCCCTCTCCACTCCATTCTTCCAGGTATTGATTGTCTCGCTATCCAGCTGCAGACCATTAATGAGGTTTAGCACATCCACAACAGGCATACCGTTTCTAAGGACGCCGGAGATAAGTTTTGCATAGTTCCAATACTCCTTGTTGAACATATGCGAAATACCGCCAACAATATTGGTATAGCCATACTTGTCCACATAATGGAAGTCGTAACGGCTTGCGCCTGTATTCACATCCTTCTGCTTTACAATAAAGCCCTTTGTAACACTCTTAGGAATATATCTTGTATCCTCGTCTGCAAGACCGGTAAAGATTTCATAAGGCTGGTTGTTTATCTTGCCAACAAGCGCAATCCAATGCTCCTTGCCATTCATAAACCTTACCACATCAGCCTCCAGAGAAGCAGGACGCTTCTTTGGCCTCAGAACCTCCTTAGGCTCCTCCTTCTTAGAGACAAGCACACCGGCACGGCTGCCGTCTCTGTAAACAGTAACACCCTTGCATCCGCACTCCCAAGCAGTCTTATAAACCTCTGCCACAAGCTCCTCCGTAACAGAGTTAGGAAGATTTACGGTAACGCTTATAGAGTGGTCCACCCACTTCTGAATAGAGCCCTGCATCTTAACCTTGGCTACCCAATCAATATCTGCAGAAGAGGCCTTGTAGTACGGCGACTTGGAGACAAGCTCATCCACCTTCTCCACCGGCATCTTCACAACCTCCTCCTTGCTCAGGCCCTGAACCTGACACCAATCCAGGAATTTGTGGTGGAAGACATAATACTCCTCCCAGCAATCGCCTACATCGTCTGTAAAGGTAATATTCACATTCTGGTCGTTAGGATTAACCTTCCTTCTTCTCACATAATATGGGAGGAAGACAGGCTCTATTCCCGATGTTGTCTGCGTCATAAGGCTTGTGGTGCCTGTAGGGGCAATTGTAAGCATAGAGACATTTCTTCTGCCATACTTTACCATATCCTCGTAAAGTGCGGGATCTGCAGCCTTTATTCGCTCTATCATAGGATTGCCAACCTCTCTTTGAGCATCATAAATAGGGAATGCGCCTCGCTCCTTTGCCATCTCCACAGAGGTTCTGTAGGCCTCTACAGCAAGTGTCTTCTGCACCTCAACGGCAAAGTTGATAGCCTCATCAGAACCATATCTTATACCCAGAGCAGCAAGCATATCGCCCTCTGCAGTAATGCCCAGACCAGTACGTCTTGCGCCAAGCGATTTCTTCTCTATCTTCTTCCAGAGGTTATACTCTGTTCTCTTAACCTCGTCATCCTCAGGGTCGCTCTCAATCTTCTTAAGGATTGCGGCAATCTTCTCCATCTCCAGGTCTATAAG
>SFUD01000126.1 GCA_004561775.1 bacterium
GACAACGGTTATCCTATAGGAATAAATTCTAAAACAATGAGTGCCTTCGGGCTTGACGTCTCTACAACAGGAACAGACTGGAAATCATACGGCACCACAATGGGTTCAATGGTACTCAGTTTCAAGGTATTAAACAATTCATCCTTCTTCAAGAATCTGGATATTGTAACAATAGGTTCTACCCAGAGCCAATGGAACGCAGGCGACACATATACCTACTCCACCAATATGCCTGCAGGCGCATACAAATCCATAGAATGGTTCTTTGACGGCACATCCAAGGGCGCTGCGCCTGCAAACGAGGTTCTTACCTCAGGTGAGCACACAATAAAGGCCGTCATTAAACATAACAACGGCCTTGTAGAGACAATTATCCAAGTATTGAAAGTGCAGTAGAGGCAATAAAGTCCCCTACCTGGCTTGTACCGCAACTGCTCCCCGGCACAATATCCGGGGTGCAGATTCTCTCCTTAATGGAGAGCGCGCAGGCCTCACGGATAGCCTTGGCTGCATCCGGCTCCCCAAGGGAGTCTTCAAAGAGCATTGCAAGGGAGAGAATGGTAGCAACAGGATTGGCTATATTCTTTCCCTTTGCTTGTGGAAAGGAGCCGTGGATAGGCTCGTAGAGCGCATACCTGCTGCCTGCAGATGCAGATGGCATAAGCCCTATGGAACCGCCTATTGCGCCACCCATATCACTCAAAATATCGCCAAACATATTCTCTGTAAGCACCACATCCAACTGCGCCGGAGCCATTACAAGCTTCATTGCCGCATTATCTACAAACATAAAGTCCAGTTCAATATTGGGATAATCACTCTTCCCGATGCGAGTCACAACCTCCCTCCACAACCTTGATGTGGCAAGCACATTTGCCTTATCCACAAGCGTGAGCTTCTTTCTGCGGCGTGAAGCATACTCAAAGGCTATGCGGGCAATGCGCTCTATCTCCTCAACAGAGTAGATACAACTGTCAAAGGCCTTGCGTCCATCCTCTGTTCTGCCTCTTGGCTCACCAAAGTATATTCCTCCGGTAAGTTCGCGGATAATAACCATATCGGTACCACTAATAACCTCCCTTTTAAGCGGAGAGGCATCCAGCAGCTCCTCGTAAGGCTTAAGAGGTCTTATATTTGCAAAGAGCCCAAGACTCTTGCGCATCTTCAGCAACCCCTGCTCCGGACGCACCTTTGCTGAGGGGTTATTGTCAAACTGCGGGTCTCCCACTGCGCCAAAGAGAATGGCATCCGCCTCTTTGCATACTTTATCTGTAGAATCGGGATAAGGCTCACCACAACTTCTTATGGCACAAGCTCCTATCTCTGCATAATCAAACTGCAGCGCGCAGGAGAGCTTTGGCTCAATGGCCTTTGCAACCTTAACAGCCTGCTCTATTATCTCCGGTCCAATGCCATCTCCGGGCAGAACCGCTATCTTTTTAATTGCTCTTTCCATAATTACTTTCTCTTCTCTTCAAAATCAAGAATATCATCCATTCCTGCAACAAGGTAATCTATATCGTCGTAGCCCTTCATAAGGCACTCCCTCTTGTAAGGACCAATCTCAAAGGAGGCAGAATGCAGAGTGCCGCAGCCATCTTTATAAGAGATTGTGCACTCCTCCAGACTAACTGTTATTTTAGTCTCCTTATCCTTACCTATTGCGGCTGTAAGCGCATCCAGATACTCCTGGCTTACCGTTACAGGCACAAGCCCGTTGTTGAGCGCATTATTGCGGAAGATATCTGCAAATGAACTTGAGACAACAGCGCGGAAACCATAGTCGTAGAGCGCCCAGGCAGCATGCTCTCTGCTTGAACCGCATCCAAAGTTCCTGCCTGCAACCAAGATCTTGCCCTGCATCCTGTTAAGTTCAAAATCGGGATTAGGCTCTCCATCTGCCTTGTAGCGCAAATCGTTGAAGAGTTTGCCGGCAAAGGAGTCGCGCGAGGTGGTCTTTAGGAACCTTGCAGGAATAATCTGGTCTGTATCTATATTGTTTACCGGTATTACCACAGCTGTAGAGGTAAGTGAAATAAACTTCTCCTTAGAGCCGGCAACTGCACTCTTTACAAACTCTCTCGGGTCTGTTATGACGCCTCTTATGCCGGCTGCCGCAACAGCAAGCGGGCCTGCAAGAATAGTGCGCGCGCCTGTTCCCTGACGACCTTCGAAGTTTCTGTTGGAGGTAGAGAGACAATACTTGCCGGCTGGCACCTTGTCTGCATTCATAGCAAGACAGGCGGAGCATCCCGGCTGACGAATCTCAAAACCGGCCTCCCGAATAATCTCTCCAAGGCCCTCCTCCTCTATCTTGCGTTCAACCTCTTTGGAACCGGGGACAAGCCAGGCTGTAATCCCTTCCGCCTTCTTATGTCCCTTAACAACGGAGGCAAAAGCTCTAAAGTCCTCTATTCTGCCATTTGTGCAAGAGCCCAGGAAGATGTAATCTATCTTTTTGCCAAGCATAGGCTCGCCCGGCGCAAAGGCCATATAGTTGAGCGCCTTTGAGAAATTAGCTGCATCGCAACCCACCGCACTCTCCGGAATGGTTGCAGTAACAGGGCATCCCATTCCAGGATTGGTGCCGTATGTTACCATAGGCTCTATATCCGAAGCATTGAAGGAGAAGGTATAATCATAGTGTGCATCCTCGTCGCTCTTAAGCCTCTTCCACTCCTCCACAGCCTTGTCAAAGGCCTCTCCTGCAGGAGCATAAGGTCTTCCTTTAATATAGTTGAAGGTAGTCTGGTCCGGCGCTATAAGGCCTCCCCTTGCTCCCATCTCTATACTCATATTGCAGACGGTCATCCTCTCCTCCATACTCATTGCCCTGAAGGTGCTGCCGCAATACTCCACAAAGGTTCCGTTGCAGCCGGAGGTGCCAAGCTTGGAGATGATATAGAGAATAACATCCTTGGCACACACACCTGGCGCAAGCCTGCCATTAACCTCAATCTTTGTCTGGCCCGGCTTGTTCTGCAGCAGAGACTGCGATGCAAAGACCATTGCCACCTCGCTTGTGCCTATGCCAAATGCAATATTGCCAAAAGCGCCGTGGGTAGCTGTATGACTGTCTCCGCATACAACCGTCTGGCCGCAGAGCACCACGCCGCGCTCCGGACCGCATACATGCACAATGCCGTTGCCGGGGTCTCCCAATGGGAAATATTTTATGCCAAACTCCTTTGTATTTGCCGCCAACTGCGCAACAGCCTTTGCAGAGGAGGGCTCCTCTATAGGCAGCTCCTGGTGCAGGGTAGGAGTGTTGTGGTCGCAGGTTGCAAAGGTCATATCCGGCCTTCTCACCCTTAGCCCCTTCTCCTTAATTGCCAAAAAGGCCTGAGGCGAGGTAACCTCGTGAATAAGATGCCTGTCTATATAGAGCAGAGAGGGCCCGTTCTCAATCTCTTTTATTACGTGGGCCTCCCAAATCTTATCAAAGAGTGTCTTTCCCATAACTAAATAATCTTGGAGATAGCGTTAACCAGCGCCTCCACAGAGGCTGTAATAATATCTGTATTTGCAGAGAAGCCGTAGTAAACCTCTCCCTTATTCTCTATCTGAATATGCACCTTACCCATATCGTCCGTACCCCTTGTAATTGCCTGAATAAGGAACTCCTCCAAACTTATCTTTCTGTGGATAAGACTCTTAACGGCCTTAAACGCAGCATCTATAGGACCGTTTCCATCTGAGGTGGCC
>SFUD01000127.1 GCA_004561775.1 bacterium
TGGAGTACGAAAAGGTGAAGAATGTCTACAGGCTTACAGCGGATATGCTCACCAATGCGCGTCCCAATATGAAGATTCTGCATCCTCTGCCAAGAATAACAGAGATAGCGCAGGATGTGGATGAGACTCCGTATGCATACTACTTCAAGCAGGCGGAGAATGGAATGTATGTAAGAATGGCAATCATAGCATATCTGCTTGGTTACAGGTAAAAGAGCGGAGGTGAAAGAATATCAACTATGAAGAATATAGAGAATAAGTCAGAACTTAAGGTAAATGCAATAAAAGAGGGTACCGTATTGGACCATATTCCTGCAGACCAACTCTTTAGGGTAATAGATATACTCAAGCTGAGAGAGTGTGGCAGCCAAATGACCTTTGGAACCAATCTGGAGAGCAAGCTGCTGGGCAAAAAGGCAATAATTAAGGTGGCAGGCCGCTATTTTGCTCCCGATGAGATTAACAAGATAGCGTTGGTGGCGCCGCAGGCCAAGATAAATGTGATAAAGGATTTTGAGGTTGTGGAGAAGAAGGTTATAGAGATTCCTTCAGAGGTCTCCGGAATAGTAAAGTGCGTAAACCCAAAATGCATAACCAATCACCAGCCTATAAGGACAAGGTTCAGTGTGCACAACATAAGCGGCTCCGGATTCAAACTCCATTGCCACTATTGCGAAAAAGATACGGATTCCAAGGAGATATCAATTCTTAGCGAGTAGCATCAGTTGCCAAGCTCGGACATAAACTTTATACGGATAAGGCGGACCTCCTCCTCTTCATAGTCCGGACCCAGCGCCTTCATTGCTTCAATTACGGAATCGGTGGCCGCCTCCTCCTTAAAGTAGTCATAAATGTCGGCAATCTTGTCGTCATCCACGTGCTGGCGGATGTAGTAGTCCAGATTTATTCTTGTGCCTGCGGAGACAATTGTCTCAATCTCTGTAAGCAGCTGGTCCATACTCATATCCTTCTCGCGCGCAATATCCTCAAGCGCTGTCCTGCGGTCTATGCTGTGGATAATGGAGACCTTGTTGGCAGACTTGGTAGGCACTGTCTTTACTACAAAATCCGTAGGTCTCTCAATCTCGTTCTCACTCACATATTTGCTTATGAGTGTGATGAACTCCTTTCCAAATTTGCGTGCCTTGCCCTCGCCAACGCCCTGGCAATTCTTGAGCTCGTCCAGTGTGGTGGGATACATTATGGACATATCCTCCAGAGAGGGGTCTGTGAAGATTACAAAAGGCGGCAGTTTCAGCCTCTTGGAGAGGGAGAGCCTTATATCCTTAAGCATCTTCAGCAGTACATCATCTCCTCCGCCTCCGCCGGTTGCGTGCCTGCTGCCAACAATGGAGAGAGTGTCGTCGTCATCTTCGGTATCTGTAAATTCCCTATCTTCTGTAATCTGAATGGAGTATGGATTCTTGTAGAATTCCCTTCCCGCTTCGCTTACGGAGATAAGGCCGTAGTTCTCCACCTCTTTGTTGAGGAGTCCCGCTACAATTGCCTGACGGATTACAGCCAGCCAGAACTTGTCATTCTTATTTGGAATTATGCCAAAGAACTCCGACTTGTGATGGTTGTAGGATTTTATCAGCGAGTTGTTTACTCCGCCAAGCAGGTTGGCAAGATGGTCGGCTTTGAAGTGCTCCTTCATAGAATCTATAAGTTCTATGACGGTGGCAATGAATTCCTTGCCCTCAAACATCTTTTTAGGGTAGAGGCAGTTGTCGCAATTGCCGCAGTTGTCGGGAAGATATTTCTCTCCAAAGTAGTTGAGCAGAAGTCTTCTTCTGCAGATATTGGATTCTGCGTAGGTTACGGTGTCGTAGAGAAGCTGCTTCCCAATCTCCTGCTCTGTAAGGGGTTTGTTCTGCATAAACTTCTCCAGTTTCTGAATGTCTTTGTAGCTGTAGAAGGCTATGCACTCTCCCTCTGCGCCATCTCTGCCGGCACGGCCTGTCTCCTGGTAGTATCCCTCCAGGCTCTTTGGAAAATTGTAGTGTATTACAAAACGCACGTCGGGTTTGTCTATGCCCATTCCAAAGGCAATGGTTGCCACAATTACATCTATCTCCTCCAGCAGGAATTTGTCTTGATTTGCAGCTCTTGTGGCGGCATCCAGCCCGGCGTGGTAAGGAAGGGCCTTTATGCCATTTACATTAAGCAGCTCCGCAAGCTCCTCCACCTTCTTTCTGCTTAGGCAGTAGATAATGCCGGATTTGCCCTCCTTTTTCTTTATATATTTGATAATCTCCTTCTCCGTATTCTTCTTTGGCCTTATCTCATAGTAGAGATTCTCCCTGTTGAAGGAGGATTTGAAGACCTTTGCGTCCATCATGCCCAGGTTCTTCTGGATATCGGACTGTACCTTAGGTGTGGCGGTGGCTGTAAGGGCAATTATTGGAGCCCTGCCAATTTTATTTATTATAGGTTGGATATTTCTGTATTCGGGACGGAAATCGTGCCCCCACTCGGAGATGCAGTGCGCCTCATCTACAGCATAGAAGGAGATTTTGATTTGGCGCAAAAGGCTTATGTTCTCCTCTTTAGTAAGCGATTCGGGAGCAACATAGAGCAATTTGGTAACTCCGGCAAGAAGGTCCTCCTTAACCTCGTTTGTCTGTGTTTTGGTGAGTGAAGAGTTTAGGAAATGCGCCACTCCCTCTTTGTTGTCCACAAAGCCCCGTATTGCATCCACCTGGTTTTTCATAAGCGCAATGAGCGGAGATATTACTATTGCAGTGCCAGGCATAAGCAGCGCAGGCAGCTGGTAGCATAGGGATTTACCCCCTCCTGTGGGCATAAGTACAAAGGCATTGTTCCCTCCGATAAGATGTTTTATAATCTTCTCCTGGTCTCCCTTGAAAGAGTTGAAGCCAAAAAAATCTTTTAGTTTTGCGTGCAAAATCTCAGATGAAATTTCCATAATAAATATTACCTTTGTCTCCCGATGTACAAAAATAGTTTTTTATTTTCTATTTTAAAATGAATGAAGCGCAAGAAAATATAAAAAATTTGGCAAAAAGTGTGGTCCAAAAGGAGGCTGAGGCTGTAAGAAAGTTGGAACCCTTCATAGATGATACCTTTATGGAGGTGCTAGACCTTATCTTCAACTCCAAGGGAAGACTCATAATTACAGGCATTGGCAAGAGCGCCATTATAGGCAATAAGATAGTGGCAACTATGAACTCCACAGGCACACCTGCCATTTTTATGCATGCGGCGGATGCAATTCACGGAGATTTGGGCATCATTCAGGAGAATGATGTGGTTTTGTGTATCTCCAAGAGCGGCAATACGCCAGAAATAAAAGTTCTGGTGCCTCTTATAAAGAGAATGGGCAACAAACTTATAGGAATGGTCTCTAACAGGGATTCATATCTGGGCGAGCAGGCAGACTATGTGATAAGAACAACAGTAGATGCAGAGGCTTGCCCCAACAATCTTGCGCCCACCTCCAGTACAACCACACAATTGGTGATGGGCGATGCAATGGCTGTATCCCTGCTTAAGATGAGGGGCTTCTCACAGCAGGATTTTGCAAAATACCATCCGGGAGGTTCGCTTGGCAAGAGGCTCTACCTAAGGGTAAGAGATCTGATTGAGCGCTCCCTCAAGCCTTGTGTGAATAAGGAGGAGTCTATACAGAATACCATTATAAATATATCTCAGAACCGTCTTGGGGCAACTGTTGTGCTGG
>SFUD01000128.1 GCA_004561775.1 bacterium
GCCCACGGATACGACATAAACGAGCCAGATATGCAGATAATCTTCCGCGCCTGCGGTCCCGATTTCAAGCGCGGCTACACCCTCCCGCACAGCTTCAGCAATGTGGACCTCTACTCCATTCTGGCAGCACTGCTAAAGATAGAGCCTGCCAAGACCGACGGCTCTCTGGAGAAGGTGCAGGAGCTCTTTAGCAAATAGCAGCTGTTGCGCCTCTTCTTCTAAAGCGCAGAGGAGATTCTCCGGTGCGCCTCTTAAACATCCTAACAAAGTGCGTAGGATAACTGAAGCCCATCTGCAGAGCAATCTGGGTTATGGATTTGTCTGTCTGCAGCAGCAGCCTCTCTGCCACCTCAAGCATCTTGTTGTGGATAAACTCCTGCGCAGAGATATGGAGCTCTCTGCGCACAAGGTCTCCGAAATAGTTTGCCGTAAGACCAAACTCCCCGGCCAGCCACGCCACCGTAGGGTAGCCCTTCTGCTCCGGCAATCCGCTGGAGAGATAGTTCTCCAGCATTACGCCCATCTTTGCGGCAAGCTGCCCCTCCGCCTCGTTGGAGAGCGAATGAGAGCGCTCAAAGAGCCGCTTATAATGTGTAAGCAATTGGCTTATAGAGAGAAAAGAGCTTATGACGGCGCTCTTCTGCTCGTTGGTTAAAGAGAGTGTGGAGATGGGATAGTTGTTAAAGAATGTAAACATATAGAAGTCTCTGCCCAGCCCAGACCTCTCCAGCAGCTCCTCGCTGAAGGCCATAATCCATCCGCGTGGCTTCTTGGCATAGTCTGCCCTCATAACAACGCTATCTCCGGGCTTTAGCCAGATAAGGGAGTGAGGGGTGTAATTAACTCTCTTTCCGGCTCTTGAAAACTCTCCAAAAAGTTCGTCAAAATAGATTAGCGCATACATAGAGAAGGTAACAGGCTCCGATATTGTATAAGATATTCTATATAGCTCTGCCACCGAGACGCTCTTGTGAAGATTATCCTGATGGAAATAACTGTCAAATTGTTCTATTGTTTTTATATATATCATAATGTAATATTAGTTACATTTAAAGGTTATTTATTTTATTAAAGATAATTTTGGTCAAATATAGATAAAAAAGAACAGAGATAAAGAATCTTGCGATATAATTTTGCACTTACAAATTGAAAGCAACAAAAGTTAAAGACAAAACAACAATAGTTTAAGATTATGAGTTCCAAAATCCCTTACAAAATCTACCTCAAAGAGGAGGAGATTCCAACACAATGGTATAATGTTCGCGCAGATATGAAGGTTAAACCTGCGCCGCTGCTTAATCCCGGAACGGGCCAGCCCCTCAAGCAGGAGGAGCTTGAGCCAATCTTCTGCAAAGACCTGGTAAAGCAGGAGCTGGACAACGATACCAAGTGGTGGGATATTCCAAAGGAGATTCTGGATTTCTACAAGATGTACCGTCCTTCGCCGCTGGTAAGGGCCTACTTCCTGGAGAAGGCGCTTGGCACCCCTGCCAAAATCTATTACAAGTTTGAGGGCAACAACACATCGGGAAGCCACAAACTCAACTCTGCAATAGCTCAGGCATACTACGCTAAGAAGCAGGGTCTCAAGGGTATAACAACAGAGACAGGTGCAGGCCAGTGGGGCACTGCGCTAAGTATGGCATCTGCCTACTTTGGACTGGACTGCCAGGTTTATATGGTAAAATGCTCATACGAGCAGAAGCCATTCAGAAGGGAGGTTATGCGCACCTATGGCGCAAAGGTTACCCCATCTCCAAGCAACACCACAGAGGTTGGCAGAAAGATTCTCTCGGAGCATCCCGATACCACAGGCAGCCTTGGCTGCGCCATCTCGGAGGCAGTTGAGGCGGCACTAAAACAGCCCGGCTACAGATATGTGCTTGGCTCTGTGCTCAATCAGGTGCTCCTGCACCAGACCATAATTGGTTTGGAGGCAAAGGCGGCTTTGGATAAGTATGATATTACTCCCGATATTATTATTGGTTGCGCCGGCGGCGGTTCCAACCTGGGAGGTCTTATAAGCCCATTTATGGGAGAGATGCTGCGCGGAGAGAAGCAGTACAAGATTATTGCAGTTGAGCCTGCCTCCTGCCCAAGTTTTACCAGAGGCGTCTTTGCGTACGACTTCTGCGACACCGGAATGATTTGTCCGCTTGCAAAGATGTACACGCTTGGAAGCCAATTCATTCCATCTGCAAACCACGCCGGCGGACTGCGTTTCCACGGAATGAGCACCATTCTCTCGCAACTCTATCACGACGGCTATTTTGAGGCAAGGGCGGTGGAGCAGACCAAGGTCTTTGAGGCTGCCACCCAGTTTGCAAGAGTGGAGGGCACACTGCCGGCACCGGAGAGCAGCCACGCCATTAGGGTTGCAATAGATGAGGCGCTCAAGTGCAAGGAGACCGGAGAGGAGAAGACCATTCTCTTTGGACTTACCGGTACAGGATACTTCGACCTCTACGCCTACGAGAGCTATAACAACGGCACTATGTGCGACCAAATTCCGTCCGACGAGACAATAGCAGGTTACACCAGTCTTATTCCAAAAATCGGAAAATAGAATATAAAGAGAATATAAATAGCAAATAATTAGATTAACTTTGCACCCCTAAACCAAACTTGTATGAAGAGAGATAAAGAGTTTTGGCTGGGGGTGCTTTTTATTGCACTCTTATCAGTTGCAGCATACCTTGTAGCAAGCCTTCAAGCAATTAAAGAGCTGGCCCTCTCGCCGCTCATCATAGGAATAGTTCTTGGTATGCTTTGGGCAAACACCCTTGGCGGAAAGACTCCCAAGAGCTGGTCGCACGGCATAAAATTCTGCACTAAGCAGCTGCTCCGCACCGGCATAGTACTCTACGGATTCAGGCTCACCCTTACAGAGGTTATGGAGGTTGGCCTCCCTGCAATTGTGGTGGATATTATTGTAATAGTCCTCACAATGCTCTTTGGAATTGCCATCGGGAAGATTATTAAGATGGACTCGGAGACAACAATTATGACCTCCATTGGAAGTTCTATTTGCGGCGCCGCTGCGGTTCTTGGAGCAGAGCCTGTGGTTAAGTGTCCAAGCCACAAGACAGCCGTGGCAGTCTCTACTGTGGTTATCTTTGGTATTATTGCAATGTTCCTCTACCCTATAATGTACAGGGCAGGAGTGCTAGACTCCCTTGATTCGCAGCAAGTTGCAATTTATACAGGAAGCACCCTGCACGAGGTTGCAAATGTTGCCGGCGCAGGAAATGCAATGGACCCTACAGATGCGCTGGGCATTGCCGGCACTGCCACAATTACCAAGATGATAAGGGTAATAATGCTTGCCCCTGTGCTCATAGTGCTGGCCCTCTTCATTAAAAAGCCCTCTGCAGAGGGTGGCAAGAGAAAAATTGCCATTCCGTGGTTTGCATTTGGCTTTATTGGCGTAATTCTGCTTACAACACTTCTTACGATTCTGCTACCTATGGAGTTTTTGTCCCGATACGTTTATGGCGGGGGCTCCTATATGGGCATTCTGGATACCTTCCTTCTTACAATGGCTATGACAGCCCTTGGTGTTGAGACAACGATAGAGAAGTTCCGTCAGTCCGGAGCAAAACCTTTCCTGCTGGCGCTGCTGCTCTTTGTATGGCTTGTTGGAGGAGGTTATCTGCTGGCAAGATATTTGGTTCCTATTTTAGTATAACGGCGTATGATTAAGGGCTCCTCCACAAATATGAATATGCTGGAGGGAGCGCTTCTGCCCAAGATACTTCTCTTTGCGCTTCCCCTTGCAGCAAGCAGTGTTCTGCAGCAGTTGTTCAACTCTGTAGACGTGGCTGTTGTAGGCAAGTTTGCAGGAAGCAAGGCTTTGGCTGCGGTTGGCAGCAACACGCCCGTTATCTCTCTCTTTATCAACATCTTTGTAGGACTCTCCATAGGAGCAAATGTGGTAGTCTCCAACTTCATCGGTCAGAAGAACGGGGAGAGCGTCCGCAAATCGGTTGGCACAATTGCTATGATTGCCCTCCTTAGCGGCCTCTTTCTTATGGTTGCCGGAGTTGTTCTGGCACGACCTATCCTTACCCTTATCGGGACCCCGGAGGATATTCTGGACCTGGCGGCTCTCTACCTAAGGCTCTACGCTCTGAGTATGCCCTT
>SFUD01000129.1 GCA_004561775.1 bacterium
ACCTCCAAAGACATGATAGGCTCCATAATCACTGGGGTTGCCTTAGGCATAGCCTTTCTGAATCCCATACGTGCGCAGATCTCAAATGAGAGAGCATCTGAGTCAACCGGGTGGAAGGAACCATCCTTAAGTGTAACCTTCATAGACGGAACCTCATAGCCTGCAAGGCAACCGTTTGCCATAGCGGACTTGAAGCCCTTCTCAACAGCAGGGATAAACTCTTTAGGAATGTTTCCACCCTTAACCTCATCCACAAACTGAAGGCCGGTAACTCCCTCATCTGCAGGTCCAATCTCAAAGATGATATCGGCAAATTTACCTCTACCACCAGACTGTTTCTTAAATACCTCTCTATGCTGAACTGTAGAGCGCATAGCCTCTTTGTAGTTAACCTGAGGCGCACCCTGGTTAATCTCTACACCAAACTCGCGTCTGAGACGGTCCACAATAATATCCAAGTGAAGCTCACCCATACCGCTAATAATGGTCTGGCCTGTCTCGTGGTCTGACTTGACTGTGAAGGTAGGGTCCTCCTCTGCAAGTTTGCCAAGAGCAATACCCAACTTGTCCAAATCCTTCTGTGTCTTAGGCTCAACTGCCAAACCAATCACAGGATCCGGGAACTTCATTGACTCAAGTACTATAGGATTGTTCTCGTCGCAGATTGTATCACCTGTTCTCAACTCCTTGAAACCAACGGCAGCGCAGATATCACCAGCCTCTACAAAATCTATAGGGTTCTGTTTGTTGGAGTGCATCTGGTAGAGACGCGCAACACGCTCTTTCTTGTCTGAACGGGTATTGAGAACATAAGTACCTGCATCAAGTCTTCCGGAATATGCCCTAAGGAAGGCAAGACGTCCCACAAACGGATCTGTAGCAATCTTGAAGACCAAAGCGCAGAACGGCTCCTTTACTGTAGAGTGACGCTCTACTGTCTGCTCTGTCTTAGGATTGATTCCTGTTACAACATTCTTGTCCAGCGGAGATGGAAGATATCTCATTACTGCATCCAAGAGGAACTGAACGCCCTTGTTCTTGAATGAGGAACCGCAACAAGCCGGTACAATGCTCATATTGATTGTAGCCTTTCTTATAGCGGCAATAAGCTCCTCCTTTGTAATGCTCTCAGGATCGTCAAAGAACTTCTCCATAAGGGCATCATCCTGCTCTGCGGCAGTCTCAATAAGTTTGGCTCTCCACTCCTCTGCCTCTGCCTTCATCTCTGCAGGAACATCTGAAATGGTGTAGTTAACCAACTCCTTGCTCTCGGAATCGTAAATGATAGCCTTCATATCTATCAAATCCACAATACCTCTGAATTTATCCTCAGAGCCTATAGGGAGACAGATAGGAACTGCGTTTGCGCCAAGTTTCTCCTTAAGTTCGGCTACCACTGCAAGAAAGTCCGCGCCAACACGGTCCATCTTGTTTACATAAGCAATCTTTGGAACGCCATATTTGTCTGCCTGACGCCATACAGTCTCAGACTGCGGCTGAACGCGGCCAACGGCGCAGAATGTGGCAACTGTACCGTCAAGTACGCGCAGAGAGCGCTCTACCTCAACGGTAAAATCCACGTGGCCCGGAGTATCGATAAGGTTTATCTGATACTGCTGACCCTCATAATGCCAAAATGCGGTAGTAGCAGCTGAGGTAATTGTAATACCTCTCTCCTGCTCCTGAACCATCCAGTCCATAGTGGCAGCGCCATCATGAACCTCACCAATTTTGTGTGTCTTTCCTGTATAGAACAGGATACGTTCCGATGTTGTGGTCTTACCGGCATCGATATGGGCCATGATGCCGATGTTTCTGGTGTATTTTAAATCTCTAGCCATTTACCTCAAGATTTAAAAACGGAAATGTGCAAAGGCCTTGTTAGCCTCAGCCATCTTGTGCATATCCTCCTTTCTCTTATATGCACCACCTTCGTTATTGTATGCAGCCAGTATCTCTGCAGCTAATTTTTCAGCCATTGAATGACCCGCCCTTTTACGAGCAAAAAGTATCATGTTCTTAATAGAAATGGCAACTTTTCTCTCCGGACGAATCTCTGTAGGAACTTGGAAGTTAGCTCCACCTACTCTGCGGCTCTTAACCTCAATCTGCGGTGTGACATTCTCAAGAGCTTTTTTCCAAACCTCCAGAGGAGCCTTGTCAGAATCTTTCATCTTCTCGCCGATCAGATCGATGGTGTCATAAAAAATAGCAAATGCGATACTCTTCTTCCCCTGCAACATAAGATTGTTCACAAAGCGTGTTACCAACACGTCGTTGAACTTGGGATCAGGAAGTAGAATCCTCTTTTTAGGCTTCGATTTTCTCATTTCTTTTACCTGTTAAATGATTAATGACTTACTTCTTAGCTGCTTTTGGTCTCTTTGCACCGTAAAGTGAACGTGATTTCTTACGTCCATCTACACCTGCTGTATCCAAAGCTCCTCTAAGAATGTGATAACGTACTCCTGGGAGATCCTTTACACGACCTCCTCTAACAAGCACAATTGAGTGCTCCTGAAGGTTGTGACCCTCGCCAGGGATGTAAGCATTCACCTCTTTCTGATTAGTAAGCCTTACACGAGCTACCTTACGCATAGCTGAGTTAGGCTTTTTTGGAGTTGTTGTGTAAACACGTACACATACTCCACGTCTCTGAGGACAAGCATCCAGCGCGCGTGACTTTGACTTAATCTCAATCACTGTGCGACCGTTGCGTACTAACTGTTGAATTGTTGGCATAATGTGTTGTTAATCTTAACTTTAAACTGTTTTCCCGCTAATAAAGCGGGTTGCAAAGATATAACTAAAATCCCAATCCACAAAATATTACACATTTTTCTGCTTAACTTTGTAGTCAATATGAATAATCAAAAGCGCATAAGGGTAAGAATTGCCGCAACCGGAGATGTACACGGCGCATATATGGAGGGTGGCCTTGCCAGCGCCGCCACCTGGATAGCCACGCAGCGCAAAACCCTTGGGCGCAACTTCATCTACCTGGACGCCGGCGACCTTCTTCAGGGAGGCACGGCCGCCTACTATGCCAACTTTATTCTGCCCCACTCGGCACCACCAACATTCCCAGCACCTCCAACATTCCCAGCACCACCGGCAGCATCAGCACCCCCAGCAGCATCAGCACCACCGACAGCAGTTGCACCCTCTGCAGCAGACTTCTCCCACCCCGCCGCAGAGATGCTCAACTACCTAGGGTGCTCTGCCGCTGCCATAGGAAACCACGACATAGAGATGGGCGAGCAGGCGTGGGGCTCCTTTGCTCGCACCTGCAACGCACCTCTTTTGGCCGCCAATATGGAGGGGCCTCCCGATTCCCCTCTTCGCCCCTACACCATAGTGGAGTGCGGCCCTGCGGAGGATCCAATCCGCATAGCCATTATCGGGATGATAACGGAGGCGCTGAGCTACTGGGTGCCCAAAAACAACTGGAAGGGCTACAAATGCCGGCCAATACTCTCCTGCCTTGGCAGATGGATAGAGGAGATAAAGGCCAAGGAGCATCCCCATGCCATAGTGGGGCTCTTCCACAGCGGTCTCAAAGGGGGCATTATTGAGAAAAAGGAGAGTATCTTGGAGAATTGCACACTCCGCGCCGCAAAAGAGATACCCGGCCTGGACCTTATTATATATGGTCACGACCACAGACTCAACTGTCAGCATCTG
>SFUD01000130.1 GCA_004561775.1 bacterium
GACCTCTTTAGGTTGAATTTGGACAGTTTGCAGATTGCGCCGATTTGGGTCTTCATGTCCTCAAATTCACGCACTCTTTTCTTCGCACCTATATTGAGTTGCGTAGAGAAATGCTCCTTACGAAAGAAGACACTGGTGCCCTTGTCCTTTATCGGGGTGGATGGATCTGTGTAGTACAGGAGGCCTTTATTGAAGACTTTATCGATGCGCTTGAGGTGATTGATTTCAATCTCGTCAGCATCAAGGTCTTTCCATGTGATAGGTGTTTTTAGGTCAATGTTAATTGCGGACAATAACTCGCTTTCCGTCATCGTATACAGTGACAGTAAATAAGTTACACGATTTTTATTGTACTCAATTTTCATTATGAGCTAAGTTAGTTATTTCAAATCAAACTGGCAATAGGAATTGATGTCTGAGACCAAAATGCCTGCTTCGCTTCATCCCCACGCGGCGCTTCGCCGGCGCCTCTTACTCTGTGCTGCACTGTTGCTTGGCCGGGGCGTAGGTGTTGGAAGCTGGATATGGCTAATGCTTGGCCATGTGCAGTGTTCGAGCAATTCATCGAGCGCGCGAATCCTTGTTCTAGGCACCTCTGGGGCACATTGGCCCGCGCGGTGGCCTCGATTTGAGCTCACCGAGCGAGTTGATAAAAGTTAATTATCTGGTTATGAGGTATTTGCATTTTGCAAGTGTGCGCGATGATTTGCAGGAAGGCAACGGTTGCGCTTCCCGATGCCAATCCCTATCCTTTTGAGCACAAAATCGGGGTTTTTGTGCTCTGTTTAGTAAGCGGCTGGGCGATGACAGAAGCATCTACGCGATTACGTGGCCTTCGTGCGGATGTTTGTTGATTCCCGTCGCAATATTCGCTTCCCAGCGCAATAGCCGCTTGCCGGTGCGCCTTACATAATTAATAAAAAAAGAAGCACCTCATTTGATTGAAGTGCTTCAACTGCTGATTTTGTTTCGTGATTCGCTTGGGGCTCGAACCCAAGACCCCAACATTAAAAGTGTTGTGCTCTACCTACTGAGCTAGCGAATCATCCCGTTTTGGGATTGCAAAAGTATATATTATTATTGGAATAGCAAAATTTATCTGGATTTTTTTAAACTTTGCACTCGGTTGCAAGCGAGGTTGCAACCTGTCGGAGTAATAATCTGTCGGATGGAGAGATTTGGTTTTATAGTAGAATTTGAAGAGTTCCTAGCATTGCACTTAAAGGCGTACATCAAACGCCCCTCTCCGCTATGCCCAGCCGCAAACGAATATCTCTTTGAGCAATACAAACTAATTATCCGGCTTGTGCCAATCTGCTGCCACTCCTGCTCGCAGCAGAATTGCTACTCTACCTCGCACCAGACCTGCCACTCCAGCCCGCAGCAGACCTGCCATTCTACCTTGCAGCAGACCTGCCACTCCTGCCAGGAGCAGACCTGCTATTCTACTCAGCAGCAGAACTGCCCTATCACCCTGCAGAATCGGGAGTCCTGCCATTATCCACAGCGGTGCGCGGAGTTTTCCTCTTCCGATTCCTTTACGGAGTGGGATGTGCTTTACCTCTTTGAGGACCGCTGGCGCAGTGGTGGCGAGAAATTGCGGGCGCGCATTCTCTCCAGGCTTGGCACCTTTAGGAGTCTCTTTGCCAGAAAGTGCCAGATTCTTACACAGGAGGAGTTCGGGAGGCTCTTCCGGAGCCACTCTCTTCCCGATGCTCTTCTTGCGCAGATTGCTCAACTTGGTGAATATGACCAATTTATGCGTAGAAGCTACTTGGTTGCGCCGGTGCAAGCCTCTGCTAAGGTTGATGCTACCATAAGGAATCTCTTCAACCATCTTACAGCTGATTTTCTGCAGAGATATCACAGTTATGGTGCGGCAAAATGCAAGTACAGGGTAGCACTCCTGCATCAGGGAGAGATGGTTGCTGTTGCCACATTCTCGGATGCGCTAAGAATGACATTTGGCGTGAAGAATCGGGAAGAGGCTATTCCTTCATACGAGTGGGTAAGGTATGCTTCTCTGCCGGATTTGCGCATTGCAGGAGGGATGGGAAGGCTGCTTGGCGAGTTTTGCAGGATTGTGCAACGCCAAGGCGTCAATCACTTTGAGGTGATGACGTATTCAGATAATGAGTGGTCTAAAGGTGCTGTATATGAGCAACTTGGGTTTAAGCAGGCGGCGCATAGAGGAGCTGTTGAGTACTATGTGGATATGGCCACTTGGCAACGCTATAGCAAGCGGCAGTACCAATCATTGCAGGAGAGGAGCGGTGCCAGTTGCAAGCAGGCGCAGTTTGTAAAGATTGCAAATCTGGGCAGCAAGAAATTTATTCTCACCTTCTGATTTGCTCGAATGGCACTTTTTGTGCTCCAGACTTTTTTCTGTTTGAGGAATCTACTTTTTGGGGAATTAACTGGTATCTTTGTGCTTTGGAAGTGGAGGTGTATGGAGAGTTGGGATTCTTTTTTTGCGAAATATTATGATTGAAGGACACGGTGATGACCTTTTCCGTTTTGAGGGAAGGGTGAGAATTAATTTTAGCAGTAATATTCCTCAGAATGTTAACCATGAGGAACTTATAAGGCACCTCTGTGAAAGGGGGTCGCTGGTTGGCAACTATCCGGAACCGGAACCAAAAAGCGTTGAGAGGAGACTTGCGCAGCTTCTTGGGTTAGAGCCGGAGAGTGTTATTGTTACCAATGGTGCTACAGAGGCAATATATCTTATTGCCCATCTCTTTGAAGGGAAGAGATCTGCTATTGTTGCCCCTACATTTCGGGAGTATCAGGATGCGGCAAAGGTCTTTGCGCATAGGGTCTCCTTTATTAGCTCTATAGATGAGATTGAGGCATCTGATGCAGATATTGTCTGGTTGTGCAATCCCAATAACCCAACAGGAGAGGTCTTCTGCAGGGAGAGACTTCTTTCAATAATTGATAGATGTAGGGAGAAGGTCTTTGTAATAGACCAGGCTTATGCTCTATATTCAGTAAAGCGGGTTCTCTCTGCAGAGGATATTGCGGGCAGGGATAATGTTGTTATTCTCCACTCTCTTACCAAAGAGTATATGATACCGGGGCTTAGAATAGGGTATGCGATTGGTTCTGCTGGAGTAATGGATGCTTTGAGGGGGTTGCGTATGCCGTGGTCTGTAAATGCGCTGGCTATTGAGGCCGCTCATTTCTTTCTGGATAGAGGCAGCAGGATGAGCGGCAGCAGGATGCGCGGCAATGCGGATGATGGCAACGCGGAGAGCGGCAACCGAAATGATGGCAACAGGGAGGTAATCTCTGCTGAAGAGTTGCATCGGGAGGCATTGCGTCTCTCTTGCGCGCTCTCTGCTCTTGGGGTTGAGGTGGCGCATACAGATTGCAATTTTATACTTGCAAGGCTGCAAAAGGGCAGGGCCGCGGAGCTTAAAATGTGGCTGGTGGAGAACTATGGTATTCTCATAAGGGATGCCTCTAATTTTGAGGGGCTTACGCCGGCCCATTTCAGGATTGCGGCGCAGAGTCCGCAAGAGAATGACATTTTTATAAAGTGTATGCAGGAATGGCTCTCTTTGTAGTACCTTAGTGCTGATATTGATTGTCAGAGCGTTTGCAGTGTAGTCTTGGTGCAGCGTTTGTCGCCTTTGCCGCACACACTTACCTTTATTGTCAATGGGCCTCGGCCACGGGGTCCTCTATGTGCTCCTGAATGGCGCGCTTGAGAGGGCGTGCGCCGTATTGAGGGTCGTAGCCGCATTCTGCCAAAAAGCGTTTGGCGGCCGGGGTAATGGAGAGTCTGTAGCCGGCCTGCTCCACTCTGCGGTACACCTCTTTAAGTTCAAGCTCCACTATCTTTGCAATATCCTCCTGCGAGAGGGTGTTGAAGAGGATTTGCTCATCCAGCCTGTTTAGGAATTCCGGGGTGAAGACCTTCTCCACAGCCTTCTCTATTATTGCCCGTTCCATTCCCTCCTTGTTGCGCTTTACGCTATTGTCAAATCCCAGTCCGCTTCCGTATGAGATAAGTTCTCTGCTCCCTATGTTGGAGGTAAGAATGATTATGGTGTTGCGGAAATCTACGCAGGAGCCGTTGCTCTCCGTAAGTCTTCCCTCGTCAAAGACCTGAAGCAGAAGGTTGAAGAGGTCTGGGTGTGCCTTCTCAACCTCGTCCAGCAGGATGACAGAGTAGGGGTGGCGGCGCACCTTTTCTGTAAGCTCTCCCCCCTGATTGTAGCCTACATAACCCGGAGGGGCTCCTATAAGCCTGCTTACGGCGTGTTTCTCCATATACTCGCTCATATCTATCCTGATAAGGCTATTAGAGGAGTCGAAGAGATACTCTGCAAGTACCTTTGCCAATTGTGTCTTTCCTACTCCGGTAGGACCAAGGAAGAGGAAGGTGCCTATAGGTTTGTTTGGATTGCTAAGGCCCGCCCTGTTTCTCCTTATGGCTCTGGTAATCCTCTCTATGGCTCCTTGCTGTCCTATCACTTTGGAATTAAGGGTCTCCTCCATCATAAGGAGCCTGTTGCCCTCCTTTTCCGCTATCCTTGTGGCAGGTATGCCGGTGCTCTGGGAGAGCACATTTGCAATATCCTCCCTATCTACAATTGCCGGATGGCTGCTCTTCTCCAGCTCCCAGCGCTTGTTCATCTCCTGAAGGTCGCGCCTCTTGTAATCCCTGGCATCTCTATAGTTGGCGGCCATTCTGTAGTCGGCGCTCTCCACAGCCTCTTTAAGATGCTGCTCAATTATCTCCAGCTCCCTCTCTAGCTTTGTGATTTCTGCAGGTACCTGAATGCTCTTCTGGTGCACGCGGCTGCCCGCCTCATCCATCATATCTATGGCCTTGTCGGGAAGCATCCTCTCTGTTATATATCTCTGGCTAAGAAGCACACAGGCGCGGAGCGCATCGGGAGTATATTTAACATTATGATGCTCCTCATAGCCCTCCTTTATGCTCTCCAGAATGTGCATTGTCTGCTCAAAGTTGGTTGGCTCCACCATTATGTGCTGGAAGCGTCTCTCCAGGGCGCCATCCTTTGCCACAATCTTTCTGAACTCGTCTAAAGTGGTTGCCCCTATGCACTGCATTTTGCCCCTTGCCAATGCAGGTTTTATCATATTTGCAGCATCCAGCGAGCCGGGGCCACCGCCTGCGCCAATTATTGTGTGCAGCTCATCTATGAAGAGGATAATCTCCTTGTTCCCCTCCACCTGATTGAGTATGGCCTTCATTCTGGCCTCAAACTCTCCGCGAAATTTTGTGCCTGCCACTACAGAGCCTATGTCCAAAGAGATAATCCGCTTGTTGTGAAGCACTCTGGAGACCTTTCCCGAAGCTATTCTGGCTGCAAGCCCCTCCACTATTGCGCTCTTGCCAACTCCGGGTTCGCCTATAAGCACAGGGTTGTTCTTTTTGCGCCTGCCCAGTATCTGTGCCAGTCGCTCTATCTCTGCCTCCCTGCCCACTACAGGGTCCAGACCCCCTTTGCGGGCCATCTCTGTAAGGTCTGTGCCAAAGCGCTCAAGCATATTTGCATTGCTCTCTTCTGCCTGTTGCGCTCCGGACTCCTCCTCTAATAGTCCCGATGTCATAAGCATCTCTGCCGCTCCCTGTATGAGACTCTCTGTGGAGATGCCCATCTTCTGCCATATCTGGTTGAGTGGCATAAGGTTAAGTTTGAGGATGGCAAGCAGCAGGTGGAGTGATGTGGGGGAGGCCGATCCAGAGAGCTCAATCTCTGCAAAGAGCCTCTTGAATATCACCTCCGACTCTGGCGAGAGGGTTATCTTCTCCTCCAGGTTTGTCTCTTGCGAAGGACTGGTCTCCGCCGGGTTAAGCGCATCCAGCTCCTCTTTTAGTCTTGAGAGATTAACATTATGGCTCTGCATCAACTCGCAGGCCCTGTTTTCTCTGTGTCTGATTATGCCCAGGAGCAGGTGATATGGGGATATTTCGCTCTTGCCCAAGCGGATAGCCTCCTCTCGGGAATAGATGAGTATGGAGTTGAGTTCTTCAGGTAATTTGAGCCTCATTGTATTATTTTTAATTTCTGCTAAAGTAGCAATAATCTTGCAATTCTTTTAAAATAATCGTAATTTTGAACTTTATTTGGATAATATTATTCGGAAGAAATTACATGGAAAAAGAAGAGACTTTGGGTAGAATTCAACGCATCAACATAGAGGACCATATGAAGAGTTCTTATATAGATTACTCTATGTCTGTGATTGTTGCAAGAGCATTGCCCGATGTTAGGGATGGATTGAAGCCGGTTCAGCGACGTGTTCTCTTTGGAATGAATGAGTTGGGTCTTGCCTCCGGTGGTCAGAACAGAAAATCTGCT
>SFUD01000131.1 GCA_004561775.1 bacterium
TTTTTTGTATTCTTCAAGTACTATCCTGACCTCTTCTTCCTTAAAAGGAATTTACGCTCTAATGTATTTCGTGTTGCCTTATACATCTCATACTTTCTTTCAAGTATGCTGCTTGTCTCTATCATTATTTCAATCAACTGTCGTTCGTTTCCCGAACGGGATTGCAAAGGTACGCCTTTTTTCTTTCATTCCAAATCCAAATCAAAAATTTTTGCATTTTTTTTGGAATTATTTTTCTCCTCAGCAATCGCCTCAGCGCAACTCGTTGAAAAATAGTACCCTCAGCCAGATATCGACCGAGGGCAATTTTTTCATCAATTTTTATTTTCTTAACAATTTCGTAACAATGAGTTCGAACAAGCGAAAATCACAACAAGTGCAAATAGCAACTAGTGCAGACCAAACAGGGTGTGCATACCAAACAGGCGGTGCAGACCAGCCAGGCTGTGCACCGCTGCAGTGTTAGAAGGAAGCCTCCAAGGCGCGCGCAAGCTGATCGGGACAAGAGGTTGGACCGCCATTGCAACTTATGCCACGGAGTCTGGCAATAACCTCATCTACGCTCATACCCTGCACAAGCGCGGCAACCCCCTGGGTGTTGCCGCTGCAACCCCGCACATATTCCACTCTTTTTATCTTCCTATCGGGACCAATCTCTATATGTATATGTTTTGAACATACTCCAAAAGGGGCATACTCTATAATCCTTACCCCGCTCTGGTCTGTGGTATCTGAAAGGATGCCACTCTTTGCTATCTCTCTTTCATCCATCATATCTTCACCTATATTATTAGACATATTAGACAAAGGTAGTGCATTTTTTCATTTTTTGTGATGTTGTTTGGCTAATAATCACTATATTTGCATTTGAAATTGAAATCAGATGGACAAGGGCTATCAAACCATATCAGGAATTGTTTTATGGCATATTATCAATCATGCCACTGTAGCCTATTCACGTGTCCGACAATAGGAACTGTATTTTATGTTACAGTTCATTACCTGAAAAGATAAGATTCTTTCAACGCACATCCCCAAAGAGATGCCATATTAGAAGTATGTGTGGAAGTGACGCCTGAGAGAGATTTTGTTCAAAGAACAACGCCAAAAAATTTGAGAGTTAAACAAGGTTACATACCTTTATAGCATTATGAATATCAATATTTACATAGCTAACGAGTCACATACCAAATACGCAGAGGAGATCTGCGAGTTGGTGTACATCTCCGCGCAGGAGAGAGGAACAGGTATTGCAAAGAGAAGTCCGGAGTATGTTAAACAGAAGATGAGAGATGGCAAGGCTGTAATTGCTCTGGCAGAGGATGGAACATTTGCAGGCTATTCATACATAGAGACCTGGAGCCATACAAAATTTGTTGCCAATTCCGGCCTTATTGTTGCGCATCAGTTCAGAAACACAGGTCTTGCAAAGAGAATAAAGAAGAAGATATTTGAACTATCCCGAACAATGTACCCTTATGCAAAGATTTTCAGCATAACAACAGGTTTGGCAGTTATGAAGATAAACACAGCCCTTGGATATAAACCGGTGCCATTCTCCGAGCTTACAGACGACAAAGAGTTCTGGGCAGGCTGCAAGGGCTGCATAAACTACGATGTGCTGGAGAGAAACAACTTCCAGCGCTGCCTCTGCACAGGTCTGCTCTATGACCCTGCAAAGGAGGAGAAGCAGAAGAGTGGAGGCATAATCTCCACAATTGCCGCCCCTTTCAAGAAATTGAGTAACTTAGTGGGCAAAAAATAATTTGAAGAATAAATAATAATTATTTAATAATCATAAAAAATGGAAAAAGTTGTATTAGCATTCAGTGGCGGATTGGACACCTCATTTTGTGTTCCTTATTTAAAAAATGAAAAGAATCTGGAAGTTCACACAGTAATGGTAAATACCGGTGGATTCAGCAAAGAGGAGGAGAAGAGAATAGAGGAGCGAGCACTTGCTTTGGGCGCAAAGAGCCATACCACAGTGGATGCTGTAGAGACATATTACCAGAAGGGCATCAAATACCTTATCTTTGGAAATATCCTTAAAAACTCCACCTATCCCCTCTCTGTAAGCTCGGAGAGAGTATTTCAGGCTTTGGAGGTTCTTAAACTTGTAAAGAGACTTGGCGCCGGATATGTTGCGCACGGCAGCACCGGAGCCGGCAACGACCAGGTAAGGTTTGACCTTGTATTTGAGGTACTTGCACCTGAGGTAAAGATACTTGCCCCTATCAGAGAGCTTGAGATTGCAAGAAAGGATGAGGTTGACTACCTTGTAAAACACGGATTCAACTTCTCTTGGGAGAAGGCAAAATACTCCATAAACCAGGGTATCTGGGGAACCAGCATTGGCGGTCAGGAGACATTGCACTCAGATGGATACCTTCCGGAGGAGGCATACCCTCACCACGTTGAGAAGAGCGGAGAGGAGAAGGTCTCAATAGAGTTTGTGAAGGGCCAGCCTGTAGCGCTCAATGGCCAGAAGCTCACGCCGGTTGAAGTAATAAGGGCACTTGCCGCAATTGCTGCTCCTTATGGCATTGGAAGAGATATGCACGTTGGAGATACAATCATTGGTATAAAGGGCCGCGTTGGCTTTGAGGCTGCCGCACCTCTTATCATCATTAAGGCGCATCACCTTTTGGAGAAGCACGTGCTTACCAAAACGCAGCTCTACTGGAAGGGCCAGATTGCAGAGTACTACGGACAGCTTATGCACGAGGCACAGTACCTGGAGCCTGCAATGAGAGATATGGAGGCATTTCTGGAGAGCACTCAGGCAAGCGTAACAGGCACAGTGGAGGTTCTTCTGAGACCTTACAGCTTTATGGTACTGGGCTGCTCAAGCCAGTTTGACCTTATGAGCTCCAAGTTTGGAGAGTACGGAGAGATTAACAAATCTTACAGCGGCAGAGACGTAATTGGCTTTACAAAGGTTCTTGCCAACCCTATGAAGATTTACTACTCTCTCCACCAGGAGGACAATAAATAAATAAATAAATAGAGGAGAACACATTATATATAGGAGCAGATTATGATTAAAGCAGCCATTGCAGGAGCCACAGGCTATACCGGAGGAGAACTTATGAGGATTCTTCTCAACCACCCGGATGTTGAGATAACATCTGCCTACAGTACAACCAGTATGGGATTGCCGCTGCATACAGCGCACAGAGACCTTCTTGGAGAGAGCGACCTTCTCTATACCAATGAGTTAGGTAATCCCGATGTACTGTTTCTCTGCCTTGGGCATGGTCTCTCCAGAGATTTTCTGGAGAGAGAGGCCATTCCGGCACACTGCAAAATTGTGGACCTTGGCAACGACTTCAGACTTGACCCGCTCTTTACCGGCAAGGATGGCTCAACAAAATTCTTTGTTTATGGCCTCACCGATGTATTTACAGAGGAGATAAAGGGCGCCAACTATGTAGCCAATCCGGGCTGCTTTGCAACTGCAATACAGTGCGCCGTTGCACCGCTTGCCTCAAGCGGCAGCATTATTGACGATGTGCACGTTACGGCCATTACAGGCTCTACCGGCGCCGGCAAGAAACTGGCAGAGACCGGCCACTTCAGCTACAGGAGCGACAATATCTCCATCTATAAGCCCTTTACCCACCAGCATCTGGGCGAG
>SFUD01000132.1 GCA_004561775.1 bacterium
TACGCTCTATATTATTCTCCTTAAAGAGCTTCTCCTCTTTAATAAGAGTAGAATTGGCAAAGTTAAGTTCCTCCTCATTAACCTTTGTAGCCTTCATAAGAGTCCAAAGACCATCCCTCTCTGTAGAGTAGACAATTGTCTTGCCGTCCGGAGAGATTGTAAGGCCTGCCTCTGCGCCCGGAGTATCGGTAATGCGCTTTGTGGTTGCATACTTGTCTGTTGTGGCAAAGACCTCGCCTCTTGCAATGAGGGCTATCTCCTTGCCATCGTCGGATATTGCAAAGTCGCTTGGAGTAGAGAGGTTGAGTGTCTCTGTGTCTGAGAGGTCATCCATAGAGATCTGCACCTTAACCTTTTGAGGGCTCTTGCCCGGCTGCATTGTATATATCTCTCCCATATAGCCAAAGCAGAGCACTCCATTTTGGGCGCGGCTGAGGAACCTTACCGGATTCCCCTTGAAGGAGGTGAGGGCCTTTGCATTCTGTGTATCGTCCAAAGAGGCGGCATATACATTAAAGCTGCCGCCGTTGCGCTCGCTTAGGAAGACCATCTGATTATCTCCACAATAGATTGGGTCTCTATCCTCTCCCTTGTTTGTTGTAATCTGCGTGTGTTTGCCTGTAGATGCATCGTAACGATAGATATCCCTTGCTACTGAAGAGGTGTGGTGCTTTCTCCAGATATTCTCACTGCCGGTTCTGTTGTAGTAGAGGAAGGAGGCTCCATCCTTGTCGAAGCTTACCGAGCAGACAGGCGAACCCACAATCTGCTGCGGACGACCGCCATTTACACTCACCTTATAGAGCTCCTGCATCCAGGTAGGCCAAAGCACACTTGTGGCAGGGTCCTGAATGGTTGCAGCAAAATAGATATACCTGTTGTCCGGAGAGAAAGCCAAAGGATTCTCTGTTCCGGAGTGGGTTGTAATGCGCTTTAATGCTCCTCCCGATGCCGGCACGGTAAAGATATCCTTACTGCCGAACCTGTCGGAGATAAAGGCAATTGTCTTGCTATCGTTGGACCATACAGGCTCCGATTCAAATGATTTTGCTGTTGTAAGCTGTCTTGCAGCGCCTCCCTTTGATGGCACCACAAAAATATCGCCCTTGTAGGAGAAGGCAATACTCTCTCCATCGGGAGATATTTTGCAATACCTCATCCAAAGGGGAGCCTGCTCCTGAGCAGAGAGTATAACGGCACCCTGCAGCATAAAAGCCGAGAGGAGCGCCACGATTCCAAATCTGTATCTCATTTCTCTTCTGTTATTTGTTAGTAAAACAATATCTTGTTCTCTTTCTGTTTGCTTAAAAGCTGCTGCCGCCAATGAAGCTCCTTATGAGCGATGTTGCAGGAATCTGCTTGTCTGATACCGGCGTAAAGTAGCTCAGGAACTTGAGCAGCCTGTGCGCCTCTGCATACTCTTTGCAGTTTTTAGGCACGGTTCTCAGAATCTGCTCTGCGTGCGGACGCAGCACTGCAAACTCCACAAGGTAGGCAGAGTTGAATAGTACATCTGCCAACTCCTGATAAGGATAGATCCATTTTGTCTCTGCCCTGCGCACGTTAGGCCAGTTTACAATGGTCTCCATAGGGGTGAAGGCGCCGGCCCTTGCATCTCTTATTATCCTGCGCAGCAGGCGGTTGTCGCTGGTAGGAATGCAGTTATGGTCATCCAGAGAGATGCTTGTTATGGTATTTATAAAGATTCTGAATTTCTGGTTCTCTGCAATATTGTTGGTGAGCTTTGGGTTAAGGGCGTGAATACCCTCCAAGAGCAGGACAACTCCCTCTCCAAGTTTAATCCTCTTGTTGTTGTACTCCCTCAAACCCGTAACAAAGTTATATGTTGGCACCTCAACCTCCTCTCCATTAAGAATCTTTATGAGGTCCGACTGCAGATAGTTGTGGTCTACGGTATCAAAGTTGTCAAAATCGTAGGAGCCATCGGGAAGCTTTGGGGTATCCACCCTATTTACAAAGTAGTCGTCTGTAGAGAAGGAGAGCGGATGCAGCCCGCACGCCTTTAGCTGAATGCTGAGCCTTTTGCAGAAGGTGGATTTTCCGCTGCTGCTTGGGCCTGTGATGAGCACAATCTTTACGCCGTTATCTGAATAATATCTGCGCTCTATCTCCTCTGCAATCTGCACAATCTTCTTCTCCTGTAGCGCCTCCGCAATCTGGATAAGGTCCATAGCCTTGCCCTCTCTTATAGAGGTGTTTACATCTCCTACATTCTCCAGACCCATAATGGCATTCCACTTGATATTCTCCTTAAAGCACTCAAAGGTCTTTGGCTGCTCTATAAATGGCGCAAGCGCATTGGGACTGTGCCTATCCGGAACGCGCAGCAGGATTCCGCCCCTGTAGAGTTCCAGTTTCCACACATTCAGATAACCTGTAGAGGGCACAAGAGAGTCATAGTAGTAATCCACCGTGTTTCCAAGTGTGTAATAATCCACGTATACCGCGCCGGTGCTCTCCGTAAGCTTTGCCTTATCTGTATAGTCCAGTCTCTTAAAGAGTTCCAGCGCCTCCTCCGAGCGCACCTCGTGCCTGTAAAATGGCAGATTCTGCTCTACCAGCAGACGCATCTGCTTAACAATTGCATCCAGGTCCTCCTGCATCAACGGAGAGCGCTTGCTCTTCTCTCCCTCCTTCAAAAATATGCAATAGTATCCTTTGGAGATTGGTCTGCGCATAAGCACCTTGCAATTTGGGAAGAGGTCCTTTGCCGCCTTAAAGAGCAGAAAGGTGAGCGACCTGCAATAAGTCCTTCTACCGCTGTAACTTGTATAGTCCAAAAACTCCACATCCCTATTGTTGTAGACCTTAAACCTAAGCCCCTGCGCAACATTGTTCACCCTTGCCGAAAGAATGGGCCAGGGCTTTTCAAAATCAAAATCGGCAACCATATCCATAAGAGGAGTTCCCTCTTCATACTCCCGATATGTACCTGTGTTCTTGCAAAATATCCTTACCATATCATAAAGTTAACTGCGTATCTGACCATTGCCGGAAATAACATATTTGTATGTTGTAAGTTCCCTTAGAGCCATAGGGCCCCTTGCGTGCAGCTTCTGCGTGCTTATGCCTATCTCTGCGCCAAAACCAAACTCTCCTCCGTCTGTAAAGGAGGTAGGCAGGTTTACATATACGCAAGAGGCATCAACCCTTCTGGTAAACTCCTCTGCAGCAGCCTTATCCTCTGCAACTATGCTCTCGCTGTGGCCGCTGCCGTACTTTGCAATGTGGGCTATTGCCTCCTGCAGCCCCTCCGGACCGCCCTCCGCCCTGCCAACACTCTTTATGCTCATAGAGTACCCAAGATACTCCTTGCCAAAGCTATCCGGCTCTGTTCTCTCCAGATATGGATAGGATCCCTGCAGAGCAGCATAGGCATCCTCATCTGCATATATTGTCACACTCTTCTCTGCCAGAGGCGCCGCAAGAGCCTGCAGGTCTGCCAACCTGCAGCGGTCTATTATTAGGGTATCCAGCGCATTGCAGACACTCACCCTGCGGGTCTTTGCATTAAGAAGCAGGTCTCTCCCCTTTTTAAGGTCTCCCGATTGGTGGAAGTATTGGTGGCACACCCCTGCTCCTGTCTCTATTAC
>SFUD01000133.1 GCA_004561775.1 bacterium
CTGACGCCTTATTCAATGCGTCTTCAAGTAGTTTTGCACCCCGGACCTTGATGGAGTCCGGATTGCAGCCGGCCATCATAAAGCGGCCGTAAAACGCGGAACAAAACACTTCCCAGGAAGGCTCTTGGGTACATGCATTCTCATAAGCTTCTGTAACACGCTTCAGTCTTTTCTGGCTGAATTTGGAGTATCCTAACCACCCAGTCCGGTTCATGAAAGTGTGCACCGTCGCAGGAAACTTGCTTATGATTTCATTTGTGCTTACTACGACAAATTTGTCAAAATCCTGGGCATTCGAATGGATGGGCATGAGCACAGAAGCGATGATGACTGACAGGAGAGAAGCGATGACGGCAGATATTGCTTTGCGGTATTTCATAAGAAGTTTTTTATGTAAGTGTTATAAAGGTACATAAATATTCTGAGTTTTTCAGTTTCGTATACCTAAATAACGCAAAAGCTTTATGAAGGCAGTGTGCCACGAGGCGGCAAGTAGAAAAAGACCTTCCACGCCTACCCTGCTCAGAAGGCCTTCCCGATGGGGGTTGTGTGGACGGTGCAGCCATTTTGGTCGCACCATCCACGCTACCCATTGCCAGAGGTGCGTGTGGCGGCACCTTGCGTGGACGGTGATTTTCGGGTTGAGGCATGCAGTGCTTCGGCAGTACATTCCACGCAAACTTCCGCTTGGCTATACCTTCAGCCGCACCATGCACCACACCTCTTCGCAGAAGGGCCTGCGGTCCGGCTGGCAATATGGCGCATCTGAGCCGCATTTGCTAACTCGCAGATGCTCAGCGTGTTTATCGGGATGATACTGCTTCCATCCTTTGTGCAATTATCCCGTTTTGGCGGCACATCCTGCTCATCTGCTCAAACAGACGCAAATTTTGCGGTCCATCTGCACCGATTGCTTACGCCACCTCCGGCATCTTCTGCAAAGAGGCTGGCGCACTGGTTGCTGCAGGGCAGGTTGTTAACTATGCTAATGTGATATGAAGTACTATACCATCAGCTAAAAGTGCACAGGTTTAAGAAGTTCGCTATAGACTTCTGCTTCTAGTTTACTCTATTGTAAAATTTCCCTGGATATCAACAATAATATGCTCCAATACTTGTTACTCATACGAAAGGTATTTTCACAAATATAATGGAAATTAGTTGAAATACAATACTCTAACGCAAAAGACCTTGCATCAGCGCTTGAAGATTCTGCCTAACTCCACCTTAGGATGCGTACAGCCCTACTTGAGCTTTATGATTTGCTCTGCAATCTGTACAGCGTTGGTGGCAGCTCCTTTGCGAAGGTTATCTGCAACCACCCAGAGGTTAAGACCACTCTTTACACTGCGGTCCCTTCTGATTCTTCCAACAAAGACCTCATCCTTGCCAAATGCAAAGAGCGGCATAGGATAAACATTCTCTGCAGGATTGTCCTGAACAATTACGCCCGGGGTCTTCTTAAGAACCTCAAATACCTCCTTAAGGTCATACTCCTTCTCAAACTCAACATTCACAGACTCAGAGTGACCGCCGGTAACAGGCACACGCACTGTTGTTGCAGAGACACCTATTGAGTAGTCGTTAAAGATCTTATGTGTCTCATTAACCATCTTCCACTCCTCCTTTGTGTAGTCATCATCGGCAAAGGAATCTATATGCGGAATAATATTTTTGTCTATTGGGTAGTGATATGCAGGCACGCCATTTACAAGAGTAGAATCCACACCGGCCCTCTCGCGGGTCATCTGATTGATTCCCTTCATACCGGAACCTGTAACAGACTGATATGTAGAGACAACTATTCTCTTTATCTTATATAGTTTATGAAGAGGCCAAAGTGGCACAAGCATCTGAATTGTTGAGCAGTTTGGATTGGCAATTATTCCCTCCTTGCCATCCAGAATATCACCGTTAACCTCCGGAACAACAAGTTTTACAGATGGGTCCATTCGCCAGCAGGAGGAGTTGTCTATTACAACCGCACCAGCCTTTGCAAACTCCGGAGCCCATACTCTGGAGGTTTCGCCTCCTGCAGAAAAGAGGGCAATATCCGGCTTTGCAGCCACACCCTCTGCAGGTGTAACCACCTTAAACTCCTTTCCGTTAAAATTAATAATCTTACCGGCAGAACGCTCTGAAGCCACTGGTACCAACTCCCCTACTGGAAACTTATGCTCGGAGAGAACTTCAATCATCTTGCTGCCAACCAATCCGGTTGCTCCTACTACAGCAACTTTGTAAACTTTACTCATATATAAAAGTGTTAAGAATTTGTCAAATTTGTTAAATCTCCAAATGGTCCGATATTGCCTTGGCAATCTGCTCATCCTCAAGCAGGAAGCCATCGTGACCAAAATTTGAGTTTATCACCTCCAGAGAGGCATCGGGAATAGCATTTGCCAAAGCCTTCAGCTCCTCTATCGGGAAGAGCACATCACTCTCTATTGCTATGCAGAGTGTCTTTGCTGTTATTCTGCCAAGCGCCGCAGAGAGGCCTCCCCTCCTTCTGCCAACATTGTGGGTATCTGTACCGCGCAGAAGGCTATAATAGGAGTAGGCATCAAATCTGGCAGAGAGCTTTTTGCCCTGATAGCGCTGGTACGACTCTGCCTTAGTTGCAATAAGGCAGTTCTCATCCTCCTCGCGCTGTGTAAGAGCATAACCTTTGTAGTTTCTGTAGGAGATGAGTGCCATTGAGCGTGCTGCCTCCAGTCCTGCTCTTCCTCCCGAGAGGCTGCGTTGCTCTTTAAAGGTACTGTCTGCCTCCAGAGCCATAACCTGCGCGGCATTTATTGCAGAGAGCCAAGGAGATGCGATGGCACCTGTTGCAATAAGCACAAGATTCTTTATCAACTTAGGATTGGAAATTGCCCACTCAACAGCCTGATAGCCGCCATTTGAGCCTCCTATGAGCAAATCTATGGAGGTTATGCCCAAATGCTCCCTCAAGAGCTCGTGCGCCTTAACCAAATCGCGCGTTGTAATAAGCGGAAAATTTAGTTTATATGCATCCTCTTCCCGATTGAAGGGAGAACTGACAGGATTGCCGGGCGATGAGGAGGGCCCTGTGGTGCCATAACAGGAGCCAAGGGCATTTGCACATATAATATAATACCTTTCTGTATCAAAGAAGAGTCCCGGACCCACCAATCTATCCCACCACTCCTGCGGATTGGAGTTTGCTGTAAGCGCGTGACAAATCCAGATAACCCTTCTGCCCTGCGGAGAGGGGGCGCTGGTGTGGTATCTTATATTTATCCCTTTAAGAACCTTGCCACACTCCAACTCTATATCACCACTATGATAATAATCCTGTTGAATCATAACGAAATTAACCCTAATATATTATCTTCTTAAATATATTATTTGAAAGAGCTTTTGATATTTAAATTTGAAATTTAATGTCCGGCCAGCCGGAATCCGGAACGCATCCGGATGCGAATAATAAAGAGAACAGCAACTTAGCGTTGCATTCGCATTGAACTAGTAGAGAACACTATGTAAATGTTATTCTTCATTGGCTACAAAGATAGCCATATTTTTTATAAAATACAAAACTTTCCTTCTCCCAATCAATTCAAAATCCTCACAAGCATCATCAGACTTAATGC
>SFUD01000134.1 GCA_004561775.1 bacterium
AGGAGCCGTGATGACATTCGCCTATAGTCTCAACGGTAAGAAATTCATCACCGTGGGCGACGAATTCAAAATGCGCGAAGGCAAATGGATAGGAGCAAAATTTGGCTTTTTCTGTAATCGCCACGCCTCAAAGAACGATGGGGGCTGGCTCCGCATCGACTGGGTAAAGGTCACGGACTGAAATCTGCCCTACACTCCCAAGAATCATTGGTTCCATTATCTTGAAACCATCAATGTTCGGATGGACACCGTCTCTGGCGATTGACCTCGGAAGTCCTCCTTCTTCATTCCTGGAGCTGCGACCTCCACTTTGTAGTCTTTTTCGTCTTCTATAACGTTGATGGCCGGAGCGGTTGCGCTTGTGCGGTTCATCCAATCATTGGCGAAGAAATCGTTGAAGATTTCGGGCAGCCAATTCTGTTCGTAATGTCTCATAGGTGTCATAATAAAGTCCTCCTATATTAATTGTTAAACATATTCACCTGCCCCGTTGTTCGAACGATCATTCATAACCGGATGGTCGTTCTCGCTTTCGCGGGAACAATTATGTGTATGTCAAATTTGATGCCAAGCAGAGTATCTGCTTAAATAGATATATCAAACTGCCAAAATGTACTTAAAAGTGGACAAGATGGCATAATTTTATGCCATAATTACATTTCTTCCATTGCTTTTCCTCATTATAAATGAGTAACTTTGTTATTGCAAATTAATGCAATTCTAATATCGTGAAGAGATGAAACAGATAATAAAAAATCTTCTTTTGCTCCTTATATGCAGCGCGGGCGTTCAGACGCTCTGTTATGCGCAGGAGGAACTCAACTGCTTTGCAATAATTGCAGGCCGCAATGCTACCGCAGACGGATCTGTGCTCTTTGCCCACAACGAGGATGACGGAGGAGAGCAGATGCTTAATGTATATATCTCCCCCAAGGGACTCAAACTTGTCTCAGACAAGAGTGTGCCTGCCACGGAGAAACGCCGCAGCAACAAATTCTTATGGTTTGAGTTCCCGCGAATGGAGGTGGCAGATGCTGCCCTTACAGAGCACGGTTTGGCAATAGCCAGCAACGGCTGCTCCAGCAGAGAAGATAAGGAGGATATTTCAGAGGGCGGCATACTCTACGAACTGCGGCTCCTTGCAGCGCAGTATGCGCTCTCTGCAAGAGATGCTGTTAAGATAATGGGCGCATTTGTGGAGAAATATGGCTATAGAGGGAGCGGACGAACCTATTCTGTGGCCGATTCGCAAGAGGGCTGGATCTTCTCCGTTGTAAAGGGCAGGCATTGGGCTGCCGCCCGTATTCCCGATGACAAAGTGATGGCCCTGCCCAACAACTATATATTGGACAAGGTGGACCCTGCAGATACGCTCAACTATTATGCCTGCGCAGACCTTGTAAGCTATGCTCAGCAAAGGGGATGGTACAACCCGGAGCAGGATGGGCGCTTCTCATTCAAGAGAGCCTATTGCAATCCTGCCTCCTACAACAACCCGCGCAACTACCTGAGGCAGCGTGCGGTAATGGAACTCTTGGGAGGCAAGAGCCTGGCCGCCAACCCGGACTCGCTGGAGCTCTTCTTCACCCCTGCCCACAAACTCACAGTGCAGGATATGATAGATGCGCTCTCCCTTCACGAGCACGCCAATGCCGACAAATCCCACAAGGAACTCTCTCTTGTCTGCAATGATAATACAATACTCCCCATAGTCTTTCAACTTAGGAGCAACCTTACCGTACAGATTGGCGCAGTGGCTTGGGTAGCCTGTGGAAAAGCCTGCGTAGAGGCCTTTCTGCCTTGGTATGCAGGAATGACACAAGTGCCAGAGGGATATGGAAGGCATACGACCCCTTCAGAGGCTTATTCTTTGCATTTTAAGGATGTTACAGAGATGCAGAAGAACTATCCTGCCCATTTCTATTGGAACTTTACAGAGAGATGGAGGTCAATAGCGAATGACTATCCGGCAAATGCCCCTGGGGAAATAGAGAAGAGGAATAACTTCCAGCAGATTCTCTTCAAGAGGCAGCAGGGATTTGAAAAGCGTATGATGCAGATGCTGGGCGGAGCAGGTGGCCTGCAGTCGCTCACAAAGGAACTTAACAGCTATACCGCACGCGCCTACAGAGATTATATGGCAATAATTGACTAGAGTGCGGAGCGGAGCTACTCCCCGTAATATGCAGGGTCTATCTTGTAGGCCGCACTCTGGGCAGACAAACCAAAGGGTGCAACCGCGCATAAAAGCGAAATTGCACCCTTCAACAAACTTCTACTCAGCATCTCTACTTTTTAAGCGCGCTGAGTCTCTCAAAGAGGGAGTCGATACCCTCCAGAAGAGCCTTGTTAGCCTCTCTGAAATATGCTTTTTTGCCCTCTTTTGGAGCGTGGTTAACTTTGTCAAATGTCTGGTCTCCAAGAGCTACAGCATCTGCAATAATCTGCTCAACAGGTGCCTGGTCGCACTCTGGGTTAAGCTGCAGATAAACCCAGCAATCGGAAATAACTTCATTTACAAGAAAGACAATGTCTTTTTTAATAACTCTTAAATTTGCCATATCAATTAATATTTGCTTTTACTCTCTTTATTTCTAATCTCACGTTTCTTGTCGCCCCAAACATTGTCAACAACCTCAAGGCCAAGACCCGGCTTGTCATAAACGGTAATCTTTCCGTCAATAACCTGCATTCCCTTGTAGCAGTCATTGGAGATGAGGAGGTTGCCGTCTATATCTGCCCAAGTCATCTTAGGAGAGAGCTGAGCTGCTGCGCTTATTGCGGCAGAGGTCTCGGACATACAACCAATCATCATCTTCATACCTATAGACTCTCCCAAAGAGACCATCTCTCTTGCCTCTCTAAGACCAGTACACTTCATAAGCTTAATGTTGAAGCCGTCGTAAGCGCCCTTAAGGTGAGGAATATCTGTAAGTCTCTGGCAAGCCTCGTCGGCAACAATAGGCAGCGGGCTGTTCTCCCTAACCCAAGCTGTCTCGTCCAACATAAGTTTTGGCATAGGCTGCTCAATCATCTTAACGTTCCTCTCATTAAGCCAATGAATCATATCAAGAGCGTAGTGCTTATCCTTCCAACCCTGGTTAGCATCAATGTTGATAGGGAGATCTGTAACGCTGCGGATGGTCTCAATCATCATCTTGTCTGCCTCCTCGGTCATACCAAGTTTAACCTTTATAACCTTAAAGCCGTGAGGATCCTCAATAAGCTCCTTGGTCTTGTTTACAACCTCCGGCTTATCTGCAAGGCCTATGGTGTAGGTTGTGCAAGGTGTCTTCTCAGGGTCAAAGCCCCACATCTTCCACCAAGGCTGGCCTATTATGTTACCTACAAGATCGTGGAGCGCAATATCCACAGAGGCCTTTGCGGCGCAGTTGTAAGTTGTTATGCTGTCCAGATATTTGCAGATGTCGTCAATAAGGAACGGTGAGCTGAACTTGCTCAAATCCACCTTTCACAGCAATAGATTTAGATGCTTCTTCAATTATAGGAGCACCAATAATAGCATAAATAGTACCACCAACAGCAGGCATTAAGATTGTA
>SFUD01000135.1 GCA_004561775.1 bacterium
CAGGCGATTATGAACCGTCTGATTAAGGCAGCCGGACATCAGATTATCCGGGTATGAGGCGATAAGGAGCAAAAAGGTGAAGAAATACGACAGACTTATCTTTGTGAGCAGCAGTGATACGGCGCTTGGTCCGATGGCAGAGGCCATTTTGCAGAGGATTAATCAGTTTGGCATCTTGAACAATATCCAAAGGGAGATTCAGACAATTTGCAGGGAGCAGAATGTGATGCTGCTTGCAGATACTACAGAGTTGCTCAACAGGGTTATAGATGGAAATGACACGCCATTTATTTATGAGAAGATAGGCACACAGCTTAATTATATTATGCTGGATGAGTTTCAGGATACCTCCCGAATGCAGTGGCAGAACTTTGAGCCTCTTATTGCAGAGATAGAGAGCCGTACTCCGCATAAGAACGGCTTTGGAAATGTTGTGGTGGGAGATATAAAGCAGAGCATCTACAGATGGCGCAATTCCGACTGGCAGATATTGCACAATTTTGCCACAGGGCCTATTGGCAAATACAGTAAATCTATATCTCTTGATACCAATTGGCGCAGTTTGCAGAACATCATAACATTCAACAACAGTTTCTTTGAGAGTGCTGCCAAGGAGTTGGATAATAAGTTTGCCTCTAACAGCTCCGGCAATTTGACTCCTATTGTAGAGATCTACAAGACCATAGCACAGCAGTACCCGAAAGAGAAGAGTCCCATCCCCGCAGAGGGCTATGTGGAGGTGAGGATATACGATAAGGTCCCTAAGGAGACTAAGGGGACTAAGGGGACCGATGCTAAGATTCGCCCGTACCAGGCAACAGTAGAGGCCATAAAGGATGCTCTTTGCAGAGGGTACAGTTATAGCCACATAACCATTCTTGTAAGGAAGAACACAGAGGGCGCTGCCATAGCCAAACATTTGTTGGAGAATAACATACCTGTAGTCTCCAGCGACTCTATGCTGCTTGTCTCCTCCAAAGTTATAAGGAGCCTTGTAGAGAGACTTGCCGCCATTGCCACCTCTGCCACTCCTGCTACCTCTGCCACTCCTGTACCTGCCTCTTCGGCAACTACTGCCCCTGCTCCTGCAGATACGGATAAGGAGCTGCGCAATATGCCGCTTTTGCAGCTTGTGCAGCATATTATCCATAATGAGCTTCCCGATGAGGCAAAGGCAGATATGGCCTATCTTAACGCATTTATGGATGTGGTGCTCAAATTTACCTCAGAAGAGGGCAGCAACCTGAGCCTCTTTTTGAAGTGGTGGAGCGAGAATGGTACATCCTACTCCATCTCTGCGCCAAAGAGCAATGCTGTAACAATATGTACCATTCATAAATCTAAAGGTCTGGAGGCCGAGATAATAATTATCCCATTCTTTACTTGTAAACTCGAGCCGGAGGTAAATGGTATTATATGGTGCTCTACAACCGACCCGGAGATTGGTTACAATCAGCCTTTACCTGTTCTTTATTCGGCAAAACTGGAGAATACCCTCTTTAAGGAGGACTACTACAAGGAGAAACATAATTGTTATATTGATGCAATCAACCTTTCTTATGTGGCCTGTACGCGTCCGCGTAACGAACTCTACATATTTGCAGATAAATCAGCACGCTCTTTTAACAATAGTATGGCATCCCTGCTTGCCACATTTGTTAACGCTCCAGACAAAGTCCCATTTGTAAAGGATAGCAGCGGTATTGATCCCTCTCAAAAGTGCGATATTTACAAGTTTGGAGTGAAAAACCAGCGCCACGAGTGCAAAGTGCCCGCCGCTGCGTCCAGTGTTGGTTCATCCGCTGCTGCCGGTGCCCCCGCTGCTGCTGGTGCCTCCGCTGCTGCTGGTGCCCCTGCCGCTGCCGGTACTGGTGCCTCTGCCAGCGCCCCTGCTGGTGCCTCTGCCAGCACCCCTGCAAGCGCCCCTGTCTTGCAGGCAGATGCATTAATGCTGCTTGCGCCAATAAAGCAAACGGGGAGGAATAGGCTTGCGGCATCGCAAAGTTCTATAAATGAGGGTGATGACTCAATTAGAAACAAAGGTGTTATATTGCACGAAATCTTCTCTTTTATCAAAAACAAGAGAGATATACCGGATGCGGTAAAGAGGGCAACCCTTTTGGGCATTGTAAATAAGGAGAGCTTTGCCGACCTCTTAACTGCAACAACTCCAACTATAGAGGATGTAATTGCACAGCTTATCTCCCAGACAGATCACCTGCACTGGTTTGATGATAGTGCGCAGATTCTGAACGAGCAGGAGATTCTCTCCGGCGATGATACAATCACCCGCCCGGATAGGGTTATTCTTCTTCCCGATGGCAAAGGAGCCCATAAGGCCATCGTGGTGGACTACAAGTTTGGTGAATATGATCCCAATTCAACACAATTGAAGCGCTACCACAGTCAGGTTGCAGGCTATATGAGCTCCCTTTGCAAAATGGGTTTTGTTGATGTATCGGGATACATATGGTATCCTCTACATAATAAGATTATAGAGGTTGTCCCTTGTAAACAGAAGACTCTTCTATAGGTACAAGCTGCCCTGAAAGGATGGTTGTCTTGCCTCTATAGGTAGGGTTGAGTTTTGCGCTCACATAGCTGTCACCCTCCACAAGGGTAATGTCTATCTTGGCAGAGATTCCAACGCCCTGCACGTAATATGAGCAGAGAATGTTCCCATCTTCTGTTTTACTGCTTGTAAGTTCTGTGACTCTGCCCTGCAGTGTAAGACCTCCAATGCCGTTCTGTCTTGGATTGTGGTTGTCCATTGCAATCTGTATCACAGCCTCTTCGCCATTCATTGATATGAAATTTGTAGATGGACTGCAGAAAATGGAAGGAAACCCCGGAAAGTTTATTTTATCTATCTCCAAAACAAACTCCCTGTTGTTGAGGGCCGCAAGAGCCTTTGCATATGCCTCGGCCTTTAGCAACTCCTCCTCCTTGCGCATCTGTTCCCTCTTCTCCTGCCTGCTTCTCTTGCGTTCAACCTTCTGTTGTGTCTTGTCATTTGCTACCTCTGCGGTAAGAGTATCCTGTTCAACTCCGCTACCTGTAAGAATATCCCTTTCAACTCCGTTACCTGTAAGAGTATCCCTTTCAAGCCCGCTTGCTGTAAGCACTGTTGAAAAAGCCATTCCAACAGATGCTATCAATAATATTAACCTCTTCATAACGCATCAAGTTTTAAAGTTGTAACAATGATATAACAATATCTTTGGCAAAAGGTGTGCCATTATATATTTTTTTATAACTTTGCAGGGCTAAACCTAGGGGATGTTTTGGTTTTGACACAGAATTAATCGGAAGGTAAGCATGCCGGGCGTTGTTTGTATGGCCCGTTAATCCTAACATTCAGCCTATAATTGGCAACAACAACTATGCACTCGCTGCGTAATTAAGCCAAGCTTAATACCTTAATCGCCAAGGCCAAGGAGCCCGTGCGACGAGTATCCCGCCTCTGCTTTAGGCCGGTTATGCAAGGCAACTGGGGTATCATTCAAACCGGATGCAGATTTAGAGGATAAGGTTATGATGGCCAGCTCCTAAGCAGTCATCTCCCTACAATTAAATAGGAGCTAAGCATGTAGAAAACTTTTGGATGGTTTTGTTGGACGAGGGTTCGAGTCCCTCCATCTCCACCAGCATACACATATAAACGTACAGGCGTACAAGTGCAAAAGTGCAAAAGTACAAATGTGCGAGCGTACGGAAAGGCGTATAAGAAAGTGTAAACATCGCATGTGCGTGTACTTACATACTCAACAACAATTACTCTAACACAACACACGTACATGCTAGGCTCCGGCACTGCCGGAGCCTTCTTATTTCTCCCCACCCCGCCGCATCTCTGGCATCGTGCCCGCATCTCTGGCCCCGTGCCTTCAATTCTGGCATCGCGCCCTGTATGTATACCTTCTTTCCGTAAGCGTCACCCGCAAGTGGGCGACCACCTTCCGGCAAAAGCGCACAAAAACCCCGATTTTGTGCTCGAAATGTCTGAAAACAGGGGTTCCGAAGGTCAAAAAAGCACAAAAATGGAGTTTTTGTGCTCGAAACGCCCGAAAATGAGGGTTCCGAAGGTCAAAAGCGCACAAAAACCTCGATTTTGTGCTCGAAACGCCAGAAAACGAGGGTCTCGAAGGCCAAAAAAGCACAAAAATGGAGTTTTTGTGCTCGGGAGGAAGGGGATTGGCACCGGGAAGTGCAACCGTTGCCTTCTTGCAAATCACCGCGCACAGCTCTAAAATATAAACACCTCATAACCAGATAATTAACTTTTGAAGCCGTGCTCGGTGAGCTCAAATCGAGGCCACCGCGCGGGCTAATGTGCCCCAGAGGTGCCTAGAACAAGGATTCGCGCGCGCGGTGATTTGCTCGAACTCCGCCACGGACAACCAGCAGCATCATTTGCCACCCAACGCCTGCGCCCTTGGCTGGCAACAGCCTCATCCAGCACCCGATACCTGCGCCCACGGCCATGCGACAGCCTCATACGGCGGAGATACGGAGGTGGCGTAGGCAATCGGTGCAGATGGGCCGAAAGATTTGCTATGTCTGAGCAGCAGCTCAATGTTGCAGCAAAGAA
>SFUD01000136.1 GCA_004561775.1 bacterium
ACAGCCTCATCAAAGTCCACTCCAAGATAGGTAAGCCTCTTGCAAATCTCTGCCCTGGAGATATAGTCATTCTCTCCCATACCGCCGGTAAAGATAATGAGATCCACACCATTCATAGCGGCCGCATAGGCGCCAATGTACTTGAGCACATCATAGCGGAAGATCTTCTGAGTAAGAAGTGCCCTTCCATTGCCCTCACCTGCAGCAGCCTCAATATCTCTTGAGTCTGATGATACTCCCGATACGCCAAGGAATCCGCTCTCCTTATTGAGCACAGAGTTGAGCTTTGCAGTATCCATACCATATTTGTCCATAAGGAAGGTGAGCGCGCCTGCATCCACACTGCCGCTTCTGGTACCCATAATAATTCCCTCATTTGGAGTGAAGCCCATAGAGGTATCTATAGACTTGCCATTCTCTATTGCAGTAATAGAACTTCCGTTGCCAAGGTGGCAGGTGATAATCTTGGATTTTGCCATATCCAGACCTGCAAGCTCCGCACCTGTCTGTGCCACAAACTTATGACTTGTACCATGGAAGCCATATCGGCGAATCTTATCCTGCTCGTAATATTTATAAGGAAGCGGATAAATGTATGCATAATCCGGCATAGTCTGATGGAAGGAGGTATCAAAGACCGCAACCTGCGGAAGGCCAGGTATGAGCTTCTCCATAGCCTTAATGCCAAGAAGGTTGGCAGGGTTGTGAAGAGGCGCAAGCTCACAGCACCTCTCTATCTTCTCTATCACATCAGCATCCACCTTCACGCTGCTGCTGAAGAACTCTCCGCCGTGCGCAACTCTGTGGCCTACTGCATCTATCTCCGATACAGATTTAAGTATTCCTTTATCCTTATCTGTAAGAAGGGCAAGAACCTGATTTATACCCTCAGCGTGGTCTTTTATAGGGAGACGCAATTTCTCCTTCTCTCTTCCTGTAACAGTATGGGTTATATCTCCCATCTCCATCCCGATTCTCTCCACAAGGCCCTTGGCAAGAAGAGAAAAATCATCATTGCTCCTCATATCCAAAAGCTGATACTTAAGAGAGGAGCTGCCGCAATTGAGAACTAGTATTATCATAGTATGTATTTATTGTATAAATTGACAATCAACAAAGATAACAAAAAAGTGACAAAATAATTCCCCCTGCCACAACCTTTTTCAACTCTTTTGGGGAGCAATAATTGCAAGTGCGTTATGAACCACCCCTATATCCAACTTTGGAGGCATAATAACCGCATCTCCATCCAGCTGTACCGGTCCCTCCTGCTCCCTCTCTACAGAGAGCGTTCCTATTCTGTAAGCATCTGCAAAGGCAGACCTCTTCATACGCTTAAAGAGCAACTGAAAACCCCAAAGCCAGAAATATCTGCGAGGAGCCCTGTGCCAAAGGATAATATCCAACATACCGTCAGAGGCATCTGCATAAGGCGCAATATAGACATTGTTGCCCCACTGATTACAATTTGCAAAGGTTATTAGAAAGGCCCTCTCCTCTCTGCTTCTTCCCAACATCTCTATTCTGTACTTCTCTCTCCTGTAGTTCCAAAAGACCTTTGCACAGACTTTTATATAGGTTACAAGCCCCCTTGAAGAGGCCCTGTTGAACTGCTCTCCCACTATAGCCTCAAACCCAACGCCCGCAGTGCAGAAGAAATATTTGCCGTTAACCTTGCCTGCATCCAACTTATAGCTGCAACCCTTCTCAACAATAGAGAGAGCCTCCTTGTAGCCCATTGGAATGCCAAAGTGCCTTGCCAGTCCATTTCCGGAACCCGCCGGCACTATTGCAAGCGCGCTCTTAGTATGCACAAGCCCGCAAGCAACCTCATTTACAGTACCATCCCCTCCTACAGCCACAACAATATCATAGAACTCTCTGGCAAAGCCTGCTGCAGCAAGCGTTGCATCTCCCCTGCCCGTTGTCTTGTGCAGCGCTACAACAAAGCCCCTCTCCGGGGTAAACCTTCGCTCTATCTCCGCCAGTATCTGCTCCTTCTTTGACCTTCCCGATATGGGATTGACTATAAATGCAACTCTAACCATAAAAAACCTCTCAAAGCATAAAAAGCCTCTCCAACTATAGTGCAAACTTACATAAAATGGAGGATAATTGCTAACTTTACATCGGGATATATGGCAATATGCTGTGTAGGAGAATTATGTGGGGAAGGGTATATATCTATCTTTTGGCATACATTTGCGGTGCGGCGGCCGCAACGGCATTGATTGGGGCAGATTTGGGGCTCTCCGCCAGATGCGCCCGCACACTCTTTGCGCTTCTTGCAGTCTGCTCCTTTATTGCAACAACTCATTTTTATTTAGCGTTAAAGGGACTTTATGATGCACCAAAGAGGTTCTATGCTGCATCAAATTGGCTGCAGCCTCCCCTCCGCGCACCAGGCAGTTACGCCCGGTACGGCAGGCTCTTCATAGCCTCTGCCCTTATCTCACTCTCCCTTCTTGGCGCCCTAAGAAGCGCGGAGAGCCTTGCCGCAACCACAGAGAGCTTTGCCGGGAGCGCAGAGAGCCTTGCCGCAACCACAGAGAGCCTTGCCGCCGGAAGAGCAGAGAGTGCAGGAAAGGCACAGAGCGCCGCAAATGCAGGGAGCGCCGGCCAGAGGCATAGCGGAATGACTCCAATGCAGCAGAGAATAGCCCTCTATCTGAAATCCAAAATGGGCGACAATTCGCAGAGCGCAATACTGACCGCCTTTGTAACAGGCAGCAAGGAGAGCATCGGGAAGAGCACAAAGGAGACTTTCCGCTCCTCCGGCGCCGCGCACTTGCTGGCACTCTCCGGCCTGCACGTGGGCATTCTCTTTATGATACTGAACAGAATCACTGCTCTCTTCTCCCTAACATTGGCAGCGCGCAGGATGCGGGTTCTGGTTGTTGTAGGGTGCACTGCCGCATTTCTTTCCATTACAGGCTTTATCCCCTCTCTTGCCAGAGCAATAATTATGGCTGCAATATGCAGCATTGCCAAGGTATGGGGCTACAGGATTGCAAGGGCAGAGACACTTGTCATAACCGCCTTTTTGCTTATATGCTACAATCCGCAGGTGGTGGCATCCATAGGCTTTCAACTCTCGTTTGCCGCTATGGCAGGCATAATGCTCATTATGCCAACCCTTTCGGAGAGCCTGAAGAGGGTAATGGAGAGGTGGCGCGGAAGGGGTATGGCTTCCCGAACAATATGCTGGTGCGCAGAGAGAATTGCCGCACCGCTTCTGCTTACAATAAGCTGTCAGATTACCACACTCCCCCTGTGCCTCTACTATTTCCAGAGTTTCTCCAACTATTACCTTATTACAAATCTTATTGCAATACCTGTTGTGGCAATAACTCTCTATATGCTTACAGCAGCCTTGGCAATTGATGCTTTGGCTCTCTTTATTCAGAGCGATCTTCTCACATCTCTCTCGGTATTTGTTTGGGAGAGCATTAGGTATATATTACTACTGCTGGAGAGTACCCTGAAGGAGTTTAGATGAAAGG
>SFUD01000137.1 GCA_004561775.1 bacterium
CATCATTTACCATCTGATACATGCGCCCATGGCCAGGCGACAGCCTCATTCGGCGGAGATACGGAGGTGGCGTTGGCAATCGGCGCAGATGGGCCGATAGATTTGCGTCTGTCTGAGCAGCGGCGCCAAGTAGGCAGCAAGGAAGACGTGCACTTATATGAAAGGTGCTCTGAAAGGTCGCACACCGCAGCTGCGAGTTAGCAAATCCGGCCCAGGTGCACCAGATTGGTAGCCAAACCGGAGTACTCTTCTCCGCCGGATGAGGTTTGTTGCTGGCATGGCCGCCGTTGAGACGATGCACCAGGCGTAGATGCGTATAGGCTGCTCACATAAGAATAAAAAACTCGGGAGCCGTTTATGACTCCCGAGAGTTAATCAATTTGCCGGTGGCCGCCGCGGACCTGCCGCCGCGGACCTGCTGCCGAAGACCTACTGCTGCTGACCTGCAACTGCCGCAGGACCTGCTGCTGGCAGGGGCTACTGCAGCTGAGGGCCGGCGGTTACGAGGGCCTTGCCTGCGGTGTTGGTGGTGAACTTGGTGAAGTTCTTGATGAAGCGCTGTGCATTCGAAGTTGAAGTATGGTATGGTCTTGGTTGGAGCGCTGTCAATTGAGCCGTCCAGGATGGCGTCAATTATACCGCGGGTATCCTTAATGGAGATACGTTTGCCTGTTCCGTTCCAGCCTGTGTTTACAAGGTATGCCTTTGCGCCGGATTTCTCCATCTTCTTTACAAGCTCCTCGGCATATTTGGTTGGGTGGAGTGAGAGGAATGCTGCGCCAAAGCAAGCCGAGAAGGTTGGGGTTGGCTCTGTGATGCCTCTCTCTGTTCCTGCAAGTTTAGCGGTGAAGCCAGAGAGGAAGTAGTATTTTGTCTGCTCCGGTGTAAGGATAGAGACTGGAGGAAGCACTCCGAATGCGTCTGCAGAGAGGAAGATTACCTTCTTTGCTGCAGGAGCCTTAGAGATTGGTTTTACGATATTCTCAATATGGTAGATAGGGTAAGAGACACGGGTGTTCTCTGTTACGCTCTTGTCTGAGAAGTCGCAAACACCATTCTTGTCTACGGTAACGTTCTCCAAGAGAGCGTTTCTCTTGATTGCTTTGTAGATGTCTGGCTCTGCCTCTTTGCTAAGGTTGATAACCTTTGCGTAGCAGCCGCCCTCAAAGTTGAAGACACCGTCGTCGTCCCAACCGTGCTCGTCGTCACCTATGAGCGCGCGTTTAGGGTCTGTAGAGAGGGTTGTCTTACCTGTTCCTGAGAGACCGAAGAAGATGGCTGTCTCGCCCTTCTCGTTTGTGTTTGCAGAGCAGTGCATAGAGGCAATGCCCTTGAGAGGGAGGTAGTAGTTCATCATAGAGAACATGCCCTTCTTCATCTCACCGCCATACCAGGTGTTAATGATAACCTGCTCGCGGCTGGTAAGGTTGAATACAACCGCTGTCTCTGAGTTGAGACCAAGCTCTTTGTAGTTGGTGAGTTTTGCCTTTGATGCGTTGAATACAACAAAGTCTGGCTCGCCAAAGTTTGCAAGCTCCTCGTCTGTAGGACGGATGAACATATTCTTTACAAAGTGTGCCTGCCAAGCAACCTCCATAATGAAACGAACCTTCATTCTGGTATTCTCGTTTGCTCCGCAGAAGCCATCCACTACATAGAGTTTCTTGTTAGAGAGCTCTTTGATAGCCAAATCTTTGCAAGCCTTCCAAGCCTCTTGTGAAGCCTTCTTGTTATCGTTCTTGTACTCATCTGAGGTCCACCAAACGGTGTCCTTTGATACCTCATCGTATACAATGAATTTGTCTTTAGGTGAACGGCCTGTGTAAACGCCTGTCATAACGTTGATTGCTCCAGACTCTGTCTTCTGGCCAATCTCATAACCTGTGAGGCCCTCTTTTGTCTCCTCCTCGTAAAGAAAATCGTAAGAAGGGTTGTAGATAACCTCTGTTGTACCGGTAATACCGTACTTGCTTAAATCAATTGCTGACATTCTATTTTTTGTTTGTTGTTAATAAATCAATCTTCTAATTTTTCTTAATTTTGTCACTGCACGGATGCCAAACAATGCACCTTGCAAGTTTGCAAAATTACGAAAATATGTGCAAAAATCAAGCCATATTATCTATTCTGGAGAGGTACTGGGGATACCGCTCGTTCCGTCCCAATCAGCAGGAGATTATAGAGTCTGTTCTGGAGGGGAGGGATACCCTTGTGCTTATGCCAACCGGCGGCGGCAAATCTCTCTGCTTCCAGATTCCCGCGCTTGCTAAGGAGGGTATATGCATAGTTGTCTCTCCGCTGATTGCTCTTATAACAGACCAGGTGCAGAACCTTAACAATAGGGGAATAAAGGCGTTGGCGGTCTATTCGGGAATGACCTATCAGCAGATAGACCAGACTCTGGACAATGCCGTTTATGGCGACTACAAGTTGCTTTATGTCTCTCCGGAGAGGCTTGCAACCCCGCTCTTCAAGGCGCGCGCGGCCAAGATGAATATCTCTATGCTTGTGGTGGACGAGGCGCACTGCATCTCTCAGTGGGGCTATGATTTCAGACCTGCCTATCTGCAGATTGCGGAGATAAAGGAGATTATCGGGAAGGTGACAACTATGGCCCTTACTGCCACAGCCACTCCTGTGGTGGCAGATGACATTGTGTCAAAATTGCAGATGAGCAGCCCTGCCATTTTCCGCACCGGCTTTGAGCGCCCCAACCTCTCTTATGTGGTGCGCAAGGTGGAGGATAAGATTGGCAATATGATTAGGGTCTGCAGGGGTGTGCAGGGGAGCGGCATTGTATATGTTAGGGAGCGCAAGAGGGCGGAGGAGCTCTCTAAGGTGCTCTCTGCCAATGGAATAACAAGCAGCTATTACCACGCTGGGCTCTCCAAGGAGGTGCGGCGCGCGCGTCAGGATGCCTGGAAGGAGAACCGCATAAGGGTTATTGTTGCAACTAATGCCTTTGGTATGGGCATAGATAAGCCGGATGTGCGCTTTGTGGTGCATTATGATCTTCCCGATGCGGTGGAGGCCTATTTTCAGGAGGCAGGCCGTGCCGGCAGAGATGGCGAGCGCTCCTATGCAACCCTGCTTTGGAACAGTTCCGATTTGCAGCGCCTGCGACAGATTTACCGCATTACCTTTCCGCCTATAGATTATATAAAGGAGATTTATCAGAAGGTCTTTCTCTATCTGCAGATTCCTTACGAGGAGGGCAAGGATACCAGCCGCAAGTTTGTGCTGAGCGAGTTTGCCAACCATTTTAAGCTTAATCAGCTCTCTGCCTTTTACGCAATTAAATATATTGAGCAGGAGGGCTACTGGGAGCTTACAGATGAGGTTGAGACTCCTTCCCGAATAATGTTCAAGGTGAGCAGGAGCGACCTCTACCTTGTTCAGCTTAAGAACAGTGCTCTTGATGCCTTTATCAAGGCTCTGCTTAGGCTCTATGGCGGGCTCTTTACCCAACCTGTGATTATAGATGAGGAGTATATTGCCAGGCTTACCAACGATAGCACGGATGGTGTGGTTAGTAAGCTGCAGCGTCTGGCTGCCTATAATATTCTGGTCTATAGCAAGAGCGTCCGCTCTCCTCTTATTATCTTTAATAATGAGCGTCTTACAGAGGATAATCTCTATATCTCCTCCAAGCGCTATCAGGAGCGGCGCGAGAGGCTTAAGGAGCGTCTGGATGCAATGGTTGCCTTTGTGCAGAATGGCTCCGAGTGCCGCAGCCGTCAGCTTATAAAGTATTTTGGCATAGAACCTGCCGGCGATTGCGGCATTTGCGATGTATGCCTTAATAATAAGAAGATTGTTAAGGCTTTGCGTCAGAGTGGCAGCGTGGAGCGGGAGCTTCTGATGAGCGCTGCCGGAGAGCGCTCAGAACTCTATCTGGAGGTCTATCGGGAGATGGTGGATGCGGGCCTTCTGCCACCTCCGGGCAAGGGCTTGTCTTGAGGTCTGTGAGCTTCTCTTAAGGTCTTCTGAATTCTGCGCAGATTATTGCTGCGGCTGTTGCCACATTCAGAGATTCGCTGGTTTGCGCATCTGCAGGGTAGGGTGGAATGAGCAATTTCTCGTGCGCTCCAAGCAGGCTCTCCACTTGTGCAGGGATGCCGTTAGATTCGTTGCCAAGCAGCACCAGCGCGCTTTTGGGCAGCTGCTTTTTGAAATTACATCGGGAATAGAGGTGTAAACTATTCTCCTTCTGAAGATTGCGCCCATTGTGGCCTGGATGGTCTTGGAGTTGTAGAGCTCTACGCAGTCCTCCGAGCAGAAGAGGGCATCTGCTCCAAACCAGTCTGCTATGCGTATTATTGTGCCAAGATTGCCCGGGTCTCTTACTCCGCAAAGGCCCAGATAGAGTGCTCTTCCCGATGCGGGGGCTGCCAGTTCTATCTCCTCTTTGCTGTGGTTCTTCTGCTCCACTACGGCAAGTATGGGAGATGGGGTGGAGAGGGAGGATATTCTGGACATTGCATTGGCGCCTATCTCCTCTATGCGGTAGGTCTCCACTATTTTGAAATTGGATTTTTGCGCCTCTTCTACCATCTTTTGCCCCTCTACTATAAAGAGGCCGCTCTCTGTGCGGTATTTCTTCTGCTGCAGTTTGCGCAGTTCCTTTATCTTGTTTGCCGATATGGGATTCATACCTGCAAAGTTACTTTTTTTTATTAATAATATATGTGTTATTTTTGCAGTAAGAGTATAGATTAGATGTGGTATGCCCCTTTTGAGTGCTTATAGGTGTAAGTTGGTTTATTCTGTTGCGGCGGTGGCGCTTTGCCTTCTCTTTGTTGCCTCTTGTGCATCCAACAGACAGATTCCGCAGGGTGCCAGCAGGCTTGTGAGCACTAAGATAGAGGTTGATTCGGCAGCAGTTCAGCCCTCTCAGCTTAATCCCTATCTTAGGCAGAAGGGGGAGGGCTTTATAATTTTTGGCGTTAATCCCTTTAAGGCTCAGGCTGTTATCTTTGATTCTCTGCTTGTTGGGCAGAGCAAGCGCAATATGCTTAATTATCTGGAGCGCGAAGGTTGGTATAACTCTTCTGTCGGGGATTCTGTTGTTACTGCCAACAGGAAGAGCAAGGTCTTTTATAATGTTTCGCTTGGCA
>SFUD01000138.1 GCA_004561775.1 bacterium
GCCGCACTCAGCAGCTGCGAGTTAGCAAATCCGGCCCAGGTGCGCCAGATTGCTAGCCAAACCGGAGTGCTTTTCTCCGCCGGATGAGGTTTGTTGCTGGCCAGGGCGCTGTGGCGGAGCTCCATCGGGAAGATGCTGCCGCTCCGCGGGAGCCAGTGGCACCATCGGGAAGATGCTGCCGTCAATGGCGCAGCAAAGATGCCATCGGGAAGAGCAACCTGTTGGGGAAGCTGTTGAGAAGCCTGAAGGCAGGGGTTAAAAGGCAATGCCATCTCTCTCAAAGACCTCCAGGTCTCTTTTGTCCCAGTTGATATCCTTAACCTTTACAGGCAGGTTGTGGTCTGTGAGATATTCCCTTGGCACAACCTTAAATGAGTCTGATACTACTGAGAGTTCCCTCTTAAGGTAAGGGGTGCTTATGGAGGCTATATCCAGCATAGTGTGGAATGCTGCATTGCTTGAGATAGGATTGCTGCTGCATAGCTCCGCATTATGATATATCTGTGGAAAGGCCTCTCTGTATCCCTGGGAGAACCAGAGCAAAAATGGAATTCTGGCCTGGTAGATTGTAGGGATGGGGGAGGAGTGGAGCATTCGCTCTCTGGAGTCGTCCATAAGGTCCTCGCCGTGGTCGGAGAGGTAGAGCATTGCGCCGGTGGCGCTCTTCTCTTCAATTAATCGGGTTACTCCAACAAGCAGAGAGTCCAGGGCAAGAATGGAGTTGTCGTAGGCATTTATTATTGCCTCTTTATGCTTGGCAGAGAGGGTCTCAATCTTATCGGGAAGATAATTGGAAAAATCCTTTCTGTAGCGCTGCGAATATTTGTAGTGGGATCCATATATGTGCAGCAGTATGAATAGATTCTGCGCGGGGGCATTGTTGCACTCCTGTTCAATTATCTGGAGCGCATCTATGTCATAGCTTCTTCCTCCCGATTCTTTCCGCATAGAGCGGAAGAGATCTGCCTCTGTTGCAAAGTGGTCCATAAGGGTGTGCGAGTAGCTGTGGTTGGAGATGTAGATACTCTTGAACCCTGCCTCTTTGAAGGCAGTGAGAATGCTTTTGCAGCCATAGATTATCTCATAGTTGCTTGCCTCTGCGGGAGTTAGGATGAGAGGAACAATTTTGTGGGTGGCATTGGACTGGGTGAGCGCATCTCTGAAAGTTACAAGCCCGTTGCACTTCTGCAGGCGAGGCGTTGTATTCCTGTTGTAGCCGTAGAGGCCAAAGTTGTACGCACGGCTGGTCTCTCCCACAACCATTATGTATATCTCCCTGTCCTCCCGATGCCTGCTCTTTGAGGCATTGTAGCGGAAATCCTTTGAGAGCTCCTTATGCTTATCTATCTGGCCGGAGAATTTTATTGCCAACTTAAGGTTGTAGAGCGCATTGGCGGGGTAGATGTCGTTTCTTATGGAGAAATTGTGACCGCAGAGGCGGGTGGCGTAAAATGAGATGCCGCCAATTGCAAGCAGGGCAATCGCACATTTTAATGCTTTTATTCTTATGCCTCTCTCGATAGTCTCCTTGTGCACTACAGCCTTGATGGCCAGCCATATGGCAGGAAGGAAAAGAACTGCAACAAAGAGTACAACAGGCCAGAGGTTGGCAAGCAGCTCTGTTGCCTCTCCGGTGTTTGTTGTGAAGATGTTGCGGAACATATCCGATGCAATTATGGAGCCGCCCCACATAGAGAGGAGCACCATCTGCGCGCAATGGATAAAGATCATAGGGAGGAGCAAAAGGTACATTATTCCCTCTCTGCGCAGAGCTATAAGCCAAAGGAGCGATACTCCTGCGGGAAGGAAGAGGTATGCGCAATAGGCAACCGGCGGAATATTCTCTGTTGCAAGCAGTGCAATGTTGGTTACAATGAGGGTGATTAAGAAGTAAACCACCAACCATCTTCTCTTAAACTTGAATCTCATCAGAATGCCTCCTCCAAGCCAAAATTGAATCCGGAAATCCAGCGTTTGCCCATACCGTAATCCAGTCTGATGTTTATGTTCTTAACAAACTCCCAGCGGAAGCCCACTCCCCAGTTGGGAAGAGTGTGACGCCAGCAGAATTTGTTGTTGTCGCCAAAGATGTTTCCAGCTCCAACCCACGCAGTCATTCCAATCCTGCGATAAATCTTCTGTCGCAGCTCTGTCTGGAAGGAGATAAGGTTGTTGTCTGTGTATCTGCCCTCGTAGTAGCCCCTCATTCTGTAGGAGCCTCCCATCTGCGCATACATAAGCCAAGGAACCTTGCCGTAGTTGAGCATAGTGTAGAAATCTGTTGCAATTACAGTATTGGGGCCCAGCCTCTTGTACCAGTCGGCAATAAATATTGTGCGGTAGTGCGGTTTTGTGTCAAATCCGGTGTAGTTGTTCTGGGTTAAACTTATAAGGCAGCCTCTTGTGGCATTGGCTGCAAAGTCTCTGGTGTCGTACTCTACGGCCAACCCCAGTCCGTATGACCTTGAGGTCCTCTGTATATTGTCGTACTCTGCAGAATCAAAGGCTCTGCCCATATTGAACTCATAGCTTATGGTTGGTCCTATGTAGAGCCCGTTTGCCACCCTTCCCAAGAGATTTGCATTAAGGCGCACATAGTTCATTGTGTATTTGGATTCATTGGATGAGTTCTCGCCATTGTCAAATCCAAAGCCCCAAATGTGTCTTGGAAGAAGAGCAAGACGCAAAGAGGCGGCGGAACGCCATCTGTTTTCTGCAAAATAGAGGTTGTTCTTAAGCTTAAGCTCCACGCACCCGATTACCGAGAAGTTGGAGGTTAGAGATGCGGTGGAGAAGTGAAGTGAGCTGTCTGCGGCTGCGCGATAGAGACCTTCCGCTCCAAGACCAAGTGCAAAACTGCTCTCGCTGGAGTAGTGTGGGCCTCCAATAATGCTTACGTTAAATTTCTTATTGTTCTCTTTATGGGTGTTGGCAAAGTAGTTTACAATCCGCTTTACCAGACCGGGACGCTCTGCGCTCTCTGCACTCTCCTGTGCTGCCGCAGAGGGAGATATAAGAGCAGCAATCAGTATTATTATAATATAAGTGTAAAATCTCATTATTGATTATCGGCTATTCCATCCGCAAAGATAAAAAAAAGAGGAGGACATTTCGTGTCCCCTCTCTTAATCTTTTAAAGTTCTGAAAGAAGAAGGCTATCTGAAGATCGCCACGAACTCTTTTGCCCGGAAAAAAGCTTCCGACAGTGAGAAAGGCGGCAACGGGGAAGAGGAAGAAGTTTCCTGTGATACCGTGCTTCTGGAGGCGTTGCAGAAGCTGAAAAAGGGTGATATACTTCCTGTGAACGGTTTAAGTATCAAGGAAGGCGAGACTTCGCCTCCCAAACGATACAATTCCGGTTCCATGATCCTTGCCATGGAAAATGCGGGACAGCTGATCGAAGATGAAGAGCTTCGTGCCCAGATCAAGGGAAGCGGGATCGGCACCAGTGCCACCCGTGCAGAGATCCTGAAGAAA
>SFUD01000139.1 GCA_004561775.1 bacterium
AACTGCATCTGATTGATAACCTGAGCAATTATGTCGCCCAGCCGTCTCGCCTGCTCCATCTTCATTGCTGCGCTCCTCCATCATTTGTGGCAGAAGGGTGTGCTGCTGGCGCCGGCGTGTCCGCTAGTGGTGCCACCTCGGCTGCCTCTGCTAGCGCTTCTGCAGGTGCGTCTGCTGGTTCCTCTGCCGTTGCTTCTGCAGATTCGTCTGCCGGCGCGTCTGACTGTGCTGGTTGCTCCTGGTAGGTGCCGCCGTGCACCTCGAAGGATTTTGCAGTGGAGTCTACGCGAGCGAGGATCTGGTTGATTCTCACCTTGTTGCTGTCGGTGATAAATATTTGCCCAAAGGTTTCGCCTGCCACAAGGGAGAGCAGGTACTCCACGCGGGTCATATCAAGCTTATCGAAGAGGTCGTCCAGAAGGAGTATGGGCAGCTTGCCGCTTATCTGCTTAATTATCTGAAACTGTGCAAGTTTGAGCGCTATAAGAAAGCTCTTCTGCTGGCCTTGCGAGCCCACCTTCTTTATCGGGAAGCCCTCTATGAAAAAGAGCACATCATCTCTGTGCGGGCCGGCTGTGGTGTAGCCAAAGCGGAGGTCCTGCTGCTGCGAGCGCTGAAAAATCTCCTTTGGTGTGCTGCTGTTAAGGTCTGACTGATAGCGCATTGTTACTGCTTCCCGATTGCCGCTCAGCTCTTTGTAGTACTGTGCGGTGTATTGGCTCAGGCTCTCTGCCAGCTCTTGCCTCTTGGCGTGCACGTATGCTGCCGGCGACTCCATCTGCAGGGTGATTGTCTGAATAAGTTCGTCCCACCCGCGGGTTGCGGCAGACCTTGCGCCTGGGCCGGCGCAGAGTTTGAGCAGCTTGTTGCGCTGTGCCAGCAAAGCGTTGTAGTTCTGTATGTTGCTAAGGTAGAGCGGGTCTGTCTGGGAGAGGATAAAATTTAGGAATCGCCTTCTCTCTTCTCCCGATCCGTTTACAAGTATTGCATCTTGCGGCGATACCATCACAATTGGCAGCAGCCCGATGTGACTGCTGAATTTGGCTATGCGCTTCTCATTGCGCCAGAGCTGCTTCTCATTGCGTGCAGGCTGGCTAGCAGTGGTGCCAAGCTGGTTGCTGCCGGGCTGGTTCTCGCCGATGCCCTGCTGGCTAGCTTGCGGAGACTGCTGGCTGGCTTGGGTGCCTGGCTGGCTCGCGCCGGCAGCATCGGGAAGCTTGATTGCCAGATGGATGCGCTCGCTCTTCTCCTGCAGCATATAGTCGCCTATGAGACCCATGCTCTGCTCTCCAAAGGTGACAGCATAGTTCTCCGGTATGTTGAAGAAGCTCTTTGTCATTGAGAGATAGTAGATTGCATCCAGCAGGTTGGTCTTGCCACCTCCGTTGTTGCCAAGAATGCAGTTTATTTTTGGCGAGAATTGCAGCGTGGCCTCTCTTATATTCTTAAAATTTATGACTTTTAACTTGCACAAATACATATTACAAAGGTAGAAAGATTTTTTTGCAGTTAGATAAATTGTTGTAATTTTGCAATCTATTTTGTGCGCGTGTGGTCTTATAGCAGATATGGTGCAAGTTTTGCGCGTGCAGCATACAGTTTAAGAGAAGTTGATAATTTTTTTGTTATGTCAGATATAAAAAACAAGAATGAGAGAGGCGAGAATGTAGTTGAGGCCATCTCAAAGACACAGAATTTCTTTGATAAGAATAAGAAGAGAATCATTTATGGTATGGGAGCAATCATTGTCATTGCTGCCGCAGTAGTTCTTTATCACAGATTTGTTCAGATTCCTGCCAGAAATGAGGCTGTTTCACAAACCTTCCCTGCAGAGCAGAGCTTCCGCGCAGAGAATTGGGAGGTTGCCCTTAACGGAGATGGCAACAATCTTGGTTTCAAGCAGTTGATAGAGGAGTACGGCACAGCTGGCGGAGAGGCTCTCTACTTCTATGCCGGCGCTTGCGAGATGCACTTGGGCAACTTTGAGAGCGCAATCAGCTACTTTGAGAAGTACAACGGCAAAGACCCTATCATTGCAGCTCGCGCAACCTGCTGCATTGGTGATGCCTACTCTAATCTGGAGCAGCTGGACAAAGCGGCTTCGTACTATGAGAAGGCTGCAGCTCAGGCAGAGAATATGCTTGCTGCAAATTACCTCTTTAAGGCTGCAACAGTGTATGAGGCTCAGGGCAAGAGCGCAGAGGCTCTTAAGAACTATAAGCTCATTAAAGAGAAGTATCCTCAGTCACCGGAGGCTTACGAGATAGAGAAATATATATCCCGATTAGAAAACACTAAGTAAGAAAATACCAAAACTGGAATATTGGCCAGCCTGGCATTTAGTCGAGCTGGCTTTTTAATTGAATTTCAAAGACAATGGGAAGAGCATTTGAATTTAGAAAAGAGAGAAAGTTTAAACGTTGGGGCAATATGGCCCGCGTCTTCACACGATTGGGAAAAGAGATTACTATAGCCGCAAAGTCCGGCGGTACAGACCCTAACAGCAATCCAAGACTCCGTACTCTCATTCAGACAGCAAAGAGTGAGAATATGCCTAAGGATAACATTGAGAGAGCTATAAAGAGAGCTGTAGAGAAGGATCAGTCTGATTACAAGGAGGTTGTATATGAGGGATATGGTCCTCACGGAATAGCAATCCTTGTTGAGACTGCAACCGACAACCCTACCAGAACTGTTGCCAACGTTAGGAGTTATTTCACAAAATTTGGCGGCACCCTTGGCACCAGCGGAAGCGTAGATTATATGTTCGACCACAAATGTCTCTTTAAGGTTAAGAGCAAGGCAGATATAGATATGGACGAGCTTGAACTTGAGCTCATAGACTACGGTGCCGACGAGGTCTTCAAAGAGGTTGACGAGGAGAAGGAAGAGGAGTACATTATGATTTACGGCAGCTTCGAGTCCTTTGGTGCAATCCAGAAATTCCTGGAGGAGAAGGGCCTGGAAATCATCTCCGGTCAGTTCACCCGCATCCCTACCACAGACCTCAAAGTCCTTGACCCAGAGGCCAAAGCCCAGGTAGAGAAACTCCTGGACAAACTTGAGGAGGACGACGACGTCCAGAACGTTTACCACCTAATGGAGCAGTAGGCCCCACGGCGGCAGGCTCGGCGGCGGTGCCACAGCAAGTCACCAGGCGACAGCCCAACGGCGGCAGGTGCCACGGCAGCAGGTAGCACAAAAAAAATAACAAACAGCGCGCAAAAACCAATATTTTGCGCGCTTTTCTATTCCCAGGGCCCACCAATCCCTTCCACAGACGTCTGATTCTATTCCCGAAGATCAACTTTTCATTTCACGAGTCCCGCTCCCCTTGCATCCAAGCACAAAAATGGCGATTTTGTGCTCGAAATGCCCGAAAACGTGGGTTTCGAAGGCCAAAAGCGCACAAGAACCTCGATTTTGTGCTCGAAACGCCCGAAAACAGGGGTTCC
>SFUD01000140.1 GCA_004561775.1 bacterium
TGTAGTTACATTTACCTCTCCCACAGCCGCTGTGTAGTAGGTAAGTCCCTTTGCCTCAGTAACATCTCTCAATGCTCTGGAAGAGGAGAGATTGGATGATGTAGGGCCGCGACGGTTGTCCAGAACGTAGTCTGCAACAGAGACAAGTGTGTACTCCTCTCCAAAAGGAGTTCCATCCTCGCAGATGAAGGCAAGTCTGTCCACATCCGGGTCTACGGAGATGCCAAGGTCTGCGCCAACCTCAACCACCTTTGCAGAGAGGTCTGTAAGGTTCTGAGGAAGCGGCTCCGGATTGTGAGCAAAATCTCCGGTAGGCTCGCAGTTTATGCCAATGCATTCTACTCCAAGCTGCTCCAGCAGTTGCGGCATTGTAGGGCCTCCAATTGAGTTGATTGCATCCAGCACCACTTTGAATCCTGCCTTGTATATGGCGCTCTTGTCTACAAGAGGGTCCTGAATTACTGCCTCTATATGCTGCTGTGTAAAATCTTTGTGCTCTATCTTGCCAAGGGTCTCCACATCTGCAAAGGAGAAACTCTCCTCCTCCGCCACCTTAAGGAGCGCCTTGCCCTCTGCATCTGTAAGGAACTCTCCCTTCTCGTTAAGGAGTTTGAGGGCATTCCACTGACGCGGGTTATGGGATGCGGTAAGAATTATACCGCCGTCTGCCTTCTCAAATATTACCGCCATCTCTGTTGTAGGTGTAGAGGCCATACCGGCATCCACCACATTTACTCCGCAGGCGATGAGAGTGCCGCAAACAAGCTGCTCCACCATCTTGCCGGAGAGACGTCCGTCTCTGCCTACCACTACCTTGTAACTCTCTTGTCCTGGCCTTCTTCTCTTAAGCTCCGCAGCATAGGCTGCAGTGTACTTTACAATGTCTATAGGAGTGAGAGCATCTCCAATTGCACCCCCTATGGTGCCCCTGATTCCGGAAATAGATTTGATAAGTGTCATAATATTCCATTTTATTATGGTGCAAAGTTAAAATAAAATTGTGATTAGTCCCTATTTAATACTATTTTTGCGAGGTTAGGTCTTCCATTAATTAACGATTTGTTGAGTATGATAAGATTAACTCAAATTATGTTTCATTCTTCACTTGCAGCTCTTCTGTTTTTTGCTGCAGGAATAGGCAATGTATTTGCTCAAAATTTGATAGATACCGCCAAACACCCCGGCAACCCTTTTGCCGAACGCCAGTCTGTGAGTTGCGGCGGCATAAATTTCCGATGGGACTTTGAAGGAGGCTCTTTGGACAGCGTAGCGCTTGTCTCTCAGGGAGATACATTAGTGTATGACCTCTTCTCCAGAAGAGATCCTTTAAATCCTGCAGACCCTAAGCTTGCGCCAAGCTCCAGATGGTATCTCTTCCGTATGGAGGGCACATCGGGAAAAAGGATAAAGTTAAACATTAAGCGATCCGAGTGCAGAAGGCCCTTCTGGAGCCTCAACGGAGTGGAGTATGAGAGGCTCTCTGCAGAGGAGGCCCCTCTTGGCCAGGGTTATATTCTGCTGGATTGCGCCACCGCGCACCCTGCGGATACCATATATATAGCATATCATAACCCTTACCTTGCAAGCCGCCTGAACAAAAAGATTGAGCAATGGAGCAAGCTGCCTTTTGTGCAGGTAAGCAGCATTGGAAAGAGCTACGAGGGCAGGGAGATGCCGCTGCTGCACATTACAGAGCCCTCCGATTGCCGGAAGTACGTGGTATATATCCACGGCAGAATCCATACAAGCGAGTCTCCTTCCAGCTGGCACCTGGAGAAGCTTATAGACCTTATTGTAGCCAACACCCCGCACTCTAAGAGGCTCAGGGAGCAGCTGGACCTTTACATTCTTCCCTTTACTAATCCCGATGGCGTAGTAAATGGCCTCTCAAGGTCTGCCCTGCACGGAATCAATCTGGAGGTTAACCACGCAGACCCGGATTCTCTTACTGCCGTTGAGGTGAAGAATATCCGCGCATTCCTTACAGAACTCACCTCTAAAGGCAAGGCGGTTGACCTCTTCCTTAATATGCACTCGCAGATTGCAGACTATGTAACCTACTGGATTCACACGGCAGAGAGCTCCTCCAAGGAGGCTTTCTTTAATCTTATGAAGATTGCCAACCTTACCACCTCCCAGAACAGGCTCTTTACCAAAGGGGAGTTCAGCTTCTCCAAGATGCACCCCAAATATCTGGAGGGATGGTTCTGGGATAGGTTTAAGGAGAAGACTACTGCCTTGACCTTTGAAACCCCATACAGTTTTTATGGCAGAAAGAGAGGTGAGGTTGCCGATACGCTCTGGGTTAGCGAGCGCGGAATGGAAGAGCTTGCGGCAAACTCATATAATGCTTTGGGAGATTTTTTTGGCATAGAATCGCAAGATCGTCTCTTTGCAGAGCCAAAGAGCGGCGGCGGTGCGCGTCAATTGAGGGATAAAGAGTATCTTTATCCCGGCAAGAGCTATGTACTTGCAAAGCGCAATGGCGCAAAAGCCATTTATAAACGCTCTTATCTGGATGCAGGCAAATACAACCTCTACATCTGGCGCTGTAACCTTCCGGGAATTTGCGAAGGAGACGACAATGCCTTTGTTAAGGTTGGCACCATAGAGCAGAAGAAAAATGGAAAATTTAAATATAAATACAATAAAACAATCAAAGGGGAGAGGTTGGGCACTGCCCTGCTTTTACCCGTATCTTCAGATCTATAAAATATGACTGAGACCCCAAAAATTGAGAATTATCAGAGCCTCTTTTCAGTTGGTCCTGAAGAGGCTTCCAAGGTCCTTGCCGCAGCCCTCTCTATGGGCGGAGAATATGCAGACCTCTTTTTTGAGCATAAACAATTCAACAAGTTGTCTTTGCTGGATTCTAATGTAACAAATGCAAGTAACAATACCGATTTTGGTGTTGGCATTAGAGTGATTAATAACGGGCACACCGGATACTCCTACTGCGAGAATACCTCTATGAAGAGTATGCTGGAGGCTGCAAAGTCTGCAGCTGCCATAGCCGCTTCAAATGCGCCTGCAATAATTGCCCCTGTTGGCTTCAGAGAACTGACAAGCCCCAACAGGTACGGCATTATTAAGGATTGGGATAGTTTTGATGTAGAGAAGAAGATTCCATATCTTAACTATTTCGACCAGCAGCTGCGCTTTGAAGATACCAGGGTTACCAATGTTATGGCACAGATAATAGACAGCAAATCCCAGGTGCTCTTTTACAACTCTCTTGGGGAGTGCTTCTGCGACACAAGGCCTCGCATCTCCTTTACTGCAAGCTGCGTAATGGAGGAGTGCGGCATTAATATGAGCAACAGCCTCTCTGTAAGCAAGATGATGGGCTTTGAGATGCTCACCGATTCCCTTATGCAGGATTGCGCGGAGAGATTGGCGGCTAAGACAGCCTTTCTCTTTGAGGCCTCCCGACCTAAGGGCGG
>SFUD01000141.1 GCA_004561775.1 bacterium
AAGGTTCTCTATGTGCCTGTCAAGGTTTTTGAGCCCCTCTCTTATGCCATCCGGGTTTGGAGATTTTATCTGGCTCTCATCTATGCCTCCGTGCATCTTTAGTGCCTGTGTTGTTGCTACAAGCACTGTAAGTTTTGGGTTGAGCCCGGCTTTGCGGCATTTGATGTTAAAGAATTTCTCTGCGCCAAGGTCTGCTCCAAAGCCTGCCTCTGTTATGGTGTAGTCTGAGTGGCTCATTGCCATCTTTGTGGCAAGGATTGTGTTGCAGCCGTGCGCTATGTTGGCAAATGGGCCTCCGTGCACAAAGGCTGCGGTATTCTCTGTGGTCTGTACAAGGTTGGGGTTGATTGCATCCATAAGCAGCGCAACTATTGCGCCTCCCACCTTCATATCTTTTACCTTAAATGGTTTGTTCTCTATGGTTACTCCAAGCAGAATGTTGTCTATTCTTCTGCGAAGGTCTTCCAAACTGGTGGAGAGGCAGAGTATTGCCATAATCTCTGAGGCTGGGGTAATGTCAAAGCCGCTCTCCATTACTACGCCGTTGCTCTTTCCGCCAAGGCCGGTGATTATGTTGCGCAAGCTTCTGTCGTTTACGTCAAGCACTCTCTTCCAGAGTATCTCCTTCAGTGCAAATCCCTCATCTTTGTGCTGGTAGATGTAGTTGTCCAGCAGGGCGCTTATCATATTGTGCGCAGAGGTTACGGCGTGGAAATCGCCGGTAAAGTGCAGGTTTATCTTCTCCATCGGGAGTACCTGAGCATATCCTCCGCCGGCAGCGCCGCCCTTTACGCCAAAGCAGGGGCCAAGTGAGGGCTCGCGGAGTGCGCATACAGCTCTCTTTCCAATTTTGTTTAGGCCAAGTGTGAGGCCAATGCTTACGGTTGTCTTGCCGTTGCCAGCCTTGGTTGGGGTTATTGCTGTTACAAGAATAAGGTTGCTCTTCTCTGCTCTCTGGTTATCTATGAGCTTTAGCGGCACCTTTGCTATGTATTTGCCGTAGCGCTCCAGCTCTTTGGGGTTTATCTCTACACTTTGCGCAATCTGCTCAATTTCTGCTAGATTGGTCTCTCGTGCAATCTGGATATCGGATTTCATATAATAATGGTTGGTTGTTGGTTAAGAATCTACTGCAAAGATAACTTTTTTGTTTATATTTGTGGGATAATTTCCGCGCTGTTTGCAGAGATTCGGATTTGATTACTAATAATATTTTTCTATATGATTACATCTAAAGCCATTGAGCAGTTCCAGACCATTCATACTCCATTCTACTACTATGATATGGAGCTTTTGAACCAGACACTTAAGACCTACACAGACCTTACTAAAAAGTATGGCTACCACGCACACTATGCGCTTAAGGCCAATGCCGAGCCAAGAATTGTTGAGACAATTAAGAACTATGGCTTGGGTGCCGACTGCGTTAGCGGCAACGAGGTTGCTCTTGCAATCAAGGCAGGTTTTTCTCCCGATAAGATAGTTTATGCCGGCGTTGGCAAGTCAGACAAGGAGATTAAGACTGCGCTTAAGGCAGGCATCTTCAGCTTTAATTGCGAGTCTGTGCCGGAGATTAAAGTTATTAATGATTTTGCTAAGGGTATGGGCAAGGTTGCCAAGATTGCTCTTAGAATTAATCCCGATATTGATGCGCATACTCACAAGTATATAAGTACAGGACTTAAGGAGAATAAGTTTGGCATTAGCCCGTGGATGTTCCCTGCTATGAAGGAGCTTCTTGCAGAGTGCAAGAATGTGGAGCTGATTGGTCTTCATTTCCACGTTGGTTCCCAGATTTTGGATATGAGCGTCTTTGTTACTGTTTGCCGTAGAGTTCTGGAGCTTCAGAAGTGGTTTACCGATAATGGTATGGAGATTAAGAATCTTAATCTTGGCGGTGGCATTGGTGTGGATTATGCAGACCCTGCAGGCCATCCTATTGCAGATTTTGAGACCTATTTCAAGATTATTAACGAGAATCTTGTTGTTGCTCCTGGTCAGAATGTTCATTTCGAGCCAGGCAGGTCTATTGTTGGCCAGTGCGGTCACCTCATTACAAGAGTTCTCTATGTTAAGGTTGGCCAGAGAAAGAAGTTTGCTATTCTGGATGCCGGTATGAACGACCTTATCCGCCCTGCGCTCTATCAGGCTCATCACGCTATTGAGAATCTTACCTCTACAAGCAAGAGGCAGATGCGTTACGATGTTGTTGGCCCTGTTTGCGAGAGCAGCGATATGTTTGGCGTAAATATCAAGCTCCCTACCACACAGCGCGGAGACCTTATTGCAATTCACACAGCTGGCGCTTATGGTCAGGTGATGGCTATGCGTTACAATCAGCGCGACCTTGCCAAGGCCTACTATTCAGACCAGCTCCTTGGCTAGCACCAAGGCAAGCTAGTGCCAAAGCAAGCGGTGTGTTGTTCATTTATTAACTATTTGTTGTATGTTCGAGAATCTTATAGACAGGTTGGAGCACTCCTTTAAGTTGCTCAAAGGTGAAGGAAGGATTACGGAGATTAATATTGCGGAGACTCTTAAGGATGTTCGCAAGGCGTTGTTGGATGCGGATGTAAGTTATAAGCTTGCAAAGAGTTTCTGCGACTCGGTGAAGGAGAAGGCTTTGGGTATGGATGTGCTCAAGTCTATCAAGCCGGGGCAGATGATGGTTAAGATTGTCCACGACGAGTTGGCGGCTCTTATGGGCAGCACCTCCTCCGATATTAATATTAAGGGCAATCCGGGCATTGTTCTGGTATCGGGACTGCAGGGCTCCGGTAAGACTACCTTTTCCGGCAAGCTTGCGCTTAATTGCAAGAGCAAGCGCGGTCTTAAGGTTCTCCTTGTGGCGGGCGACGTTTATCGTCCTGCCGCTATTGACCAGTTGAAGGTGCTGGGCGGCCAGATTGGTGTTACTGTCTATTCGGAGGAGGGTAATAAGAATCCGGTTGAGATTGCTAAGAATGCTGTTGCGCTTGCTAAGAGAGAGGGCTATTCTCTTGTTATTGTGGATACTGCCGGCCGTCTTGCGGTTGATGAGCAGATGATGCAGGAGATTGCTGCCATTAAGGAGGCCATTAAGCCTACGGAGACTCTCTTTGTTGTTGACTCTATGACCGGTCAGGATGCTGTGGAGACAGCCAAGACCTTTAATGAGAGGCTGGATTTTGACGGCGTTGTTCTTACCAAGCTGGATGGTGACACCCGCGGCGGTGCTGCGCTCTCTATTAAGGCGGTTGTTAACAAGCCTATTAAGTTTGTTAGCGCCGGCGAGAAGATGGAGTCTCTGGATCTCTTCCATCCGCAGCGTATTGCAGACAGGATTTTGGGTATGGGTGACGTTGTTACCCTTGTGGAGAAGGCTCAGGAGCAGTTTGATGAGGAGCAGGCCAAGAAGTTGCATAAGAAGTTGGCTAAGAACCAATTCTCGCTTCAGGA
>SFUD01000142.1 GCA_004561775.1 bacterium
GCAGCAAAGGATAGATACTGCCCGCTATATGCATTTCAACTACAACGCCTCCAACCAACAGCTTCGGAGAATGCTACGAATTGACAATGCGATTCTGGAGGAATTGTTTCCATGAAAGATTACACTTACTTACAGTTGCGATGCCCATCAACGATCCACATCAACTATACTTATCAACGATACATATGAGCAATATCCAAGCTGCTATGCTTCTGGCTACCGAATCGTAAACCGGCCAGAAAATGAACTGTTTTCCTGGCTACCGATGGTTGATAGGAGACTTAGGCCAAGAAAATGGCTGTTTTTTTGGCCGCTGAGGGTTAATTGTGGACTTCGGCCAAGAAAAGGGCCTTTTTCCTGTCCGGCAGCTGTGGGGATATTCTCTGTCGGGGCATGAAGTATTTTAGGTGATTGAGGTGCTGGTCAACGGCCACCATCCGATGTCTGCGCCTCAATCCTGGTGAAACAACTTGGTTGCAGGGTTAGTATTGCCACGCTGGCGTATGTGGAATGGTACAAATTTGACAGAAATTTTGCAATCTGTCAAAAAATTAAGAATTTTGACAGAAGAGTTAACGCTCCAGGTCTGCGCTTGCTATGCGGCGTTCTCTATGCACTGCCTTAGTTCTATGATGCTGCTCATTACTTTTATCTCGCCGTTCTTTACAAAGGAAATGTTGCCGGTCTGCTCGGAGACAACTATTACGGTAGCATCTGTCTGCTCTGTAAGGCCGGCGGCGGCTCTGTGCCTCATTCCAAGGTTGGCAGGGATGTTCTGGCTCTCGCTCATAGGAAGTGTGCACCTTGCCGCTACAATGCGGTTGTTGGAGATAATCATAGCTCCGTCGTGCAGAGGAGCATTTTTGTAGAAGATATTCTCTATAAGCCTTCTCTTTATATTTGCGTCCAAGGTATCTCCTGTCTCTATTACAAACTCCAGAGAAGAGGTGTGGGACATTACAATAAGGGCTCCGGTCTTTGTCTCCGACATCTTTCTGCAGGCTTGGGTAATCTCCTCCAGAATCTCCAGAGGAACTTTATTGCTCTTGTGCCCGAATATTGCCTTTGTAATATTTCTGTGTCCGCTGGCATCGCTGCCCAGATGAATGAGGAAGCGCCTTATCTCCTGTTGGAAGATTACTATGAGCGCTATGACTCCCACGCTGAGCACTTGGCCTGTAATGGCGGAGAGCAATCTCATATTGAGAGCATTTACCACAAACCAGGCAAGGTAGATTATTATTATGCCAATAAAGATATTAAGAGCTGCAGTGCCCTTTATTAGCCTGTATATCTGATAGATAAGTACACCAACAAGCAGAATGTCTATAATGTCTGCAAGGGAAAAGTTCAAAAGGTCTATCATACTCCAAATCTTCTCTTATGGTTGCAAAAATACAAATAAAAAAGAGAGTGACCAACTTATGTTAGTCACTCTCTCTGTGCCCAGAACAAGACTCGAACTTGCACACCGTAACCGGCACCACCCCCTCAAAGTGGCGTGTCTACCAATTTCACCATCTGGGCTTAGCGGGTGCAAAGTTACATCATTTTTTCATTATGCAAAAATTTTTTGCACTTTTTTGCTATTTTTGCAAAACTATTCGGAAGAGAAGATGTTTAACAATTAATACAATTTGCATTATGAAAAAGTACGTATGTGATGTTTGCGGATGGGTTTATGACCCTGCAGTAGGAGTTCCGGAGGCAGGTATTGCGCCAGGCACCCCATTTGAGAAACTCCCTGATGATTTTGAGTGTCCGCTTTGCGCAATGGGTAAGGAGCATTTCTCCGTTAAAGAGTAATTGTTTTTTGGGGGAGGGGCTGCATCTCTTTTAAACAGAGTACAGGGCCCTCCTTCTCCTTTTTATGAAATTGACAGTAGCAGTTGTTGGAGATGCCTTTGTGGATAAGGGGTCTCCCAAATATGATTTGGCCTTTGAGACAGGCAAAATGTTGGTGGATAATGGCTATAGAGTGCAATGCGGCGGCCTTACCGGAGTTATGGAGGGCGTCTGCGAGGGAGCGCACAGCTCTTCCCGATATAAAGAGGGGGATACTATTGGCCTTATTCCCTCTTACGACAGAGGAAGGGTAAACAAGTATGTGGATATTGTCATACCTACAGGTATGGATATCTTGCGAAACGGAATGACCGGCGCTGCAGATGCCGTTGTGGCAATTGGCGGAGGTGCCGGAACATTGTCGGAGATAGCAGTCTCCTGGTCTACATTCAAACTTATAATAGCTTATCGCACAGTTGAGGGATGGTCTTCCAAGCTGGCAGATACCAGACTTGACGAGAGAATCCGCTATCCTCAGATTCCCGACGATAAGGTCTATGGCGCAGACTCTCCGGAGGAGGTTGCTGCCATTCTTAAAGAGAAAATTCATCTCTATAACAGAGTCTTTAATGGTATAAGCGGGGTTGTCCCTACAGGCTCGGTTGCGGATTGTCGCAAAAATAGCTGCAGATAGCACTCTCTTTTTAATCTCTCTTTTGACATTTTTTACTAACTTTGAGCGAGATGTTTCAAAGTTTAGTAAATTTATGGAAGATTATGCAAATATGAGAGCTCAAGCGGAGACCCCAAAAGAGGCGGCAGAGCTGCTAAAGGGATCCAAAGAGCAGAAGAAGATATTATCCCAATATATAAAATCGCCATTTGATTGTGAGATTGAGCGGGTTGCCAAAGGAGTCTTTGTGCTGGGAGTGGCAGAGGCGGAGACACCTGAGGTCTCGCAAGAGTGTGATGCCTCCAAGGCAATTACAATAGCAACAAACGAGGCAGTGACAAAGATTGCCTGCGCCGGCGCAAGGTTCCTTACAACAAAGAATGTAAATGATTCCAAGATAAGTGCCATTGGTTCTTTTGTCTCCTCAAAGGCAGTGAATCCAATGGCTTTTCAGTGTAAAGGAGATACAATCTACCTGGTTGGCAAGAGATGTGGAGAGGAGTTGGACTGCGAGATGGAGCCAAGCTATCTCTACCGGTTGCAGAGATGTATAGAGGAGGGTCTGGTTGCAAGTGCCCACTATATCTCCAGAAGAGGCCTCTTTGCCGCACTTATAGAGGCCTCCGCGCCACACTCGCTGGGATTTGACATTACCTCAGATGCAGAGTTGGAAGATATGGAGTTTCTCTTTGGCGAGTCGCCCTATTTTGCTCTTGTTACAGTAGATGAAGAGCAGGAGAATGAATTTGTGGATACTCTCTTCAATAACAATGTTCCTGTTACCCTGCTTGGTCACGTTACAAAGGGAGAGTGCAGAATGGATGAACTCTCTTTTGGAAATATAGAAGAATATATCTAACAGCTCCTTTCTGGATACTTTATGTGGCAGATTATCTCCCTCATACTCTATCTGATGAATCTTGCGCTGGTCTTCTATGCCGCCTTTGGACTCATAATGCGCAGGCAAGACCC
>SFUD01000143.1 GCA_004561775.1 bacterium
GACACAAAGGGAGCTGTCCGTTTACGGCAACATTTGCATTCATAAGGAAAGTAAGTGCCACAGCCTTGTCATTCTCACTTGACTCAGGGTCTGAAAGAATCTTTGCAACGCTCTCGTTATGCTCCGGACGAAGCATAAAGGCAACATCGTGAAAAGCCTGGCGGGCAATAAGCCTCAAACCCTCAGGATCTACCTTAAGCATCTCCTGGTCACCGCACTTGAATGTAGAAACATAATCTTTGGTTACAAGACGATACTCTGTTGTATCCTTGCCCATAGGGAACATCTCGTTATACTCGAATTCCATAATTTTTATAATGTTAGATTATACTTATTATTATTTGTAGCAAAAAATCACTTCACATTAGCCTGCAGGTAGGCCTTCATAAAGGCGTTAAGGTCTCCATCCAGCACCGCCTGGGTATCTGTTGTCTCAACCCCGGTACGCACATCCTTTACCAGTTTGTAGGGATGCAACACATAACTCCTTATCTGCGACCCCCACTCAATCTTCTTCTTCTCACCCTCCAGTTCCGCCTGCTTGGCCCGGCGTTTCTCCAACTCCATTTCATAGAGATGAGATTTGAGAATACGGAGCGCATTCTGTCTGTTGTCCAACTGAGAGCGGGTCTCTGTATTCTCCACCGTTATTCCGGTAGGGATATGCCTTACCCTCACACCCGTCTCCACTTTATTTACATTCTGTCCGCCTGCGCCGCTGGAACGGAAAGTATCCCACTCCAGGTCTGCCGGGTTTATTGTAATCTCTATTGTATCATCCACCAGAGGATAGACAAATACAGAAGAGAAGGTGGTCTGACGCTTCCCCTGCGCATTATACGGAGAGATTCTAACCAGTCTGTGAACTCCATTCTCCGCCTTAAGGTAGCCATACGCAAACTCCCCCTCAAACTCTATGGTAGCGGATTTTATACCCGCCTCATCACCATCCATCACATCATACACGGAGACCTTATATCCATTGCGCTCTCCCCAACGGGTATACATTCTGAGAAGCATAGAACTCCAGTCGTTGCTCTCAGTACCGCCTGCACCGGAATTTATCTTAAGCAAGGCACCCAGATTATCTCCCTCGCTGCCCAGCATACTCTTGGTCTCCAGCTCATCCAGCAATGCTGCTATTCTCTTTGAGGCAGCCTCAATCTCTTTATCATATTCGCTCACCGGCGCAGCACTGCCCTCCGCAGCACCACTCTCCGCAGCGCCACTCTCCGCAGCACCGCCCTCCGCGGCTCCACTCTGCTGAGCACTTCCTTGCGCGGCGCCTCTCTCTTGGGTACCTCTCTGCGCAGCGCTTCTTTGTGTGGCACCATTCTGCGCAGCGCTCTCCTCTGCAGCCATCTCCATAAGCACCTCCAGGTCATCAATCTCCCCTGCAAGCTTCTCTATGGAGGAAACCCAGAATTTTACTCCCGACAGCCGCTTCATAAAGGCCTCCGCCTCCTTTGGATTATCCCAAAAAGCGGGAGCCAGCGACTGCTCTGTCATCTCTCTAACTATCTCTCTTTTACCATCATAGTCAAAGAGACCTCCTCAAAGACGCTAATCTGTCTTTATAATCTGCAAACTCTTCCAGTTGAATCATATTATCACAAAAAGTTAATCTACAAATATACTAAGAATAAAACAAAGAATTGCTCCAATCTTGCTCAATTTCCAATTTGTTTACACTGTTTTCTAATTTAGGAACTCCAATTTTGGAAATTAGTATGGAAGGCATATCTTCGCATAACAAAAAGCAAATAATAATAATCGCAATACAATGAAAGAGAACCAAACTTCAAGAGCAGAGCTCAACAGAAATCTCGCCCAGATGCTTAAGGGCGGAGTAATTATGGATGTAACAACCCCGGAGCAGGCAAGAATTGCACAAGAGGCAGGCGCTTGCGCAGTAATGGCATTGGAGCGTATTCCTGCAGATATCCGCGCAGCAGGCGGAGTCTCAAGAATGAGCGACCCAAAGATGATTAAGGGAATACAGGCTGCAGTCTCCATTCCTGTAATGGCAAAATGCCGTATTGGCCACTTTGTAGAGGCGCAGATTCTTCAGGCAATAGAGATTGACTATATAGACGAGAGCGAGGTTCTCTCACCGGCAGACGATGTTTACCATATAAACAAGAGAGAGTTCGACGTTCCATTTGTATGCGGCGCAAGAGATCTTGGCGAGGCCCTGAGACGTATCTCAGAGGGTGCCACTATGATAAGGACAAAGGGTGAGCCGGGTACTGGAGACGTTATCCAGGCAGTCCGTCATATGAGAGCAATGCAGTCAGAGATTCACAGACTCACAACACTCAACGAGGATGAGCTCTACGAAGCAGCAAAAGAACTCAGATCCCCTTACGAACTCGTAAAATATGTTCACGACAACGGCAAACTCCCAGTTGTAAACTTTGCTGCCGGCGGAGTAGCTACACCTGCAGACGCTGCGCTTATGATGCAACTTGGCGCAGAGGGAGTCTTTGTAGGCTCAGGAATCTTCAAATCCGGCAATCCTGCTAAACGCGCCCGCGCAATCGTTCAGGCTGTAACAAACTATAAAGATGCAAAACTCATCGCAGAGTTGAGCGAAGACCTTGGAGAGGCTATGGTAGGTATCAACGAGAGTGAGATAGAGATACTTATGGCAGAGAGAGGCAAATAAATCCCTTATAATATGAACATTGCAGTACTTGCGCTCCAGGGAGCCTTTGCAGAGCACAGAGCTATGCTTGAGAGACTTGGAGCGCAAACTTTTGAGATAAGACAAGCCTCCGACTGGCAGAAGCCCAAAGATGGACTTGTAATCCCCGGCGGAGAGAGCACAGTAATAATCAAACTGTTGCACGAACTTGGACTCTTTGCGGAGATAAAGGAGAGCATAGAGCGCGGCCTGCCACTCTTTGGCACCTGCGCCGGACTAATCTCCGTAGCAAAGCGCGTAGAGAACAGTGCAGGTGAGCCGGAGCGCTTTGGCGGCCCGGAGATCTTCTACCCCGGCCTGGCCACAATGAACATCTGCGCCTGCAGAAATGCCTACGGACGCCAGCTCGGCAGCTTCTACACAGAGGCGCCAATGCTCATCTCTTCACAAGAGCATATTCTCCCGATGACCTTCATCCGCGCACCCTACATCAAAGAGGTAGGAGAAGGCGTAAAGGTGCTGGCCACGGTAGATGGAAAAATAGTAGCGGCACAACAAGGCAACCAACTGGTAACCGCCTTCCATCCCGAACTCAACCACGACACCACAATACACCAACACTTCCTCAACCTCTGCCGCCAGTAAACCCGCCGGCCCTTCGTTTCCCGGCTCTTCGTTTCCTGGCCAGCAGGTGGTGGGGAGGCACTCCGAGTAGAACGGCACTTCGGGTAGAACGGCACTCCCTCTTCCCAAAGCCCACATTTACCACCTCCAGGCCAACATCTCCGTAAGCGTCTTCGGTAACTCGAGCACAAAAATGGCAATTTTATGCTCGAGAAGAGAGGGGATTGGCACCGGGAAGAGAAGAAATTAGCATCGGGAAGCATAACATG
>SFUD01000144.1 GCA_004561775.1 bacterium
GCCAACGGAAAGCTGACTGCCCTCTTTGAAGGTTTCAACGACCTTTCCAAATACACCTATAATTATGATAGAGGCGAGTGGTTCCACCCTGCCAACAGATATCTGGGAGTTGCAGCAGATAAAGTATATAACAGCCCAATGGTAGTTTACGCTGAAGGGTTGTCTTACTCATACTCCAATGGCACCATCACGGCAAATTTGAACAATTGGAAATTCTACACAATGTTCAAGGTGCTCCTGAAGAATGGCAACTCCAAGCTGATACACTCGGCAGAGAAGTATTACCTTCAGGTAAAGAACATTACTGCAAACACTTACGCAGGTGCAAAGGGGGCAATCATAGTTACGCCCGGCAGCGATAATCCCACCATCGGAGAAGGCTCCAGCAATTACAGCGGCTTTGCCGCAGGTGTGCAGGAGGCCGACGGCATAGCCTTCTACTACGTAGAACTCTCTGCCAGCAGTGCAGATATTCAGTTCACACTCTACAACGGCCAAGACGCCACCATTTCCACCTTTACCGCCACAGGCAAGACTGTAACCTGCAACGAGAAGAAGTGCACCGGCGTAGCTATAAACTACAGCAAGTTCACTACACTTTCCTCTGCCCTCAGCGGCTCGTTCAGTGTGAGCGACACCAAGAAGGTTCACTTCTCCCACGGCAATCTCCGTTATACGGTAAGTTCGGGAATCTGGGACTTCTATCCTAACCAGTACGATTGCGCAAGCACATACGAATCCAATGTCATCAGCCTCTTTAACTGGGGATACAATAAAACCCAATCCATTATCCCAGACGGAAGCTTTACCAATAACGTAAGCCTTGCAAGCGGCAATCTGGGGTCAGATCAGGATTGGGGTTATCATGTTGGCGAGAAAAATACCTGGCGCACCCTCACAAAAAAAGAGTGGCAGTATCTTTTCAATGAAGGTGATTATACCAATGCTACCAGAGCAGGCCTTTATGCCTACGGAGTAACCGTTGCGGGAAAAGCAAACTGCACAGTTCTCTATCCTGACGGCTTTAGCGGAACAAAGGTCAGCAACGGAGACCTTACAAGTTACGACACAGCATCTGAATGGGAAGCTGCTCAGAACGAAGGTGTTGTTTGCCTTCCTGCTGTCGGCTATCGTAGCAGTGGCAGCGTCAATGATGTTAACCAGACCGCCACTTACTGGTCATCAACAGCCTACGACTCTAATAATGCGTACATAGTATATTTCAACAGCACCAATCTCTTTTCAGGCTCATACAACAACAGAAACCATGGTTACGCCGTACGCCTGGTTACAGATGCCAAATAATATTATTTTTACGCTGCGTCTTTGTTAGGAGCAGAATAGTAATTAATATTGCAGCGCAAGTAAAGCGGATGTTGGATTATGTTGAGGAGGGTATATTGCGCTGTGTGCATCGGGATAGAAGTACACACTATTACAGTTGAAACAGAGGTTTCTGAAGGTATTAATTTCTTCCTTGTGGGGCTTGCAGACAGCGCCGTAAGGGAGAGCCAGCAAAGAATTGCCTCCGCCCTTGGAAAATTCGGCTACAGAATTCCGGGGCGGAGGATTATTATTAATATGGCTCCCGCAGATATGCGAAAAGAGGGTTCTGCATTTGATGTTCCTATAGCTATGGGAATATTGTCTGCATCAGGACAGATTGGCCCGGAGGAACTTCCGCAGGAGCGTCTGGACCAATTTATGATTATGGGAGAGCTGGCCCTTGACGGCACTCTGAGGCCTATGCGCGGGGCGCTTCCAATAGCCATTCACGCGCGCCGGTGCGGATTCAAAGCCTGCATCTTTCCAAAGGACTCTGCTCTGGAGGCTCTGGAGGTGGATGGGATAGATATCTTCTCTGCCGCAAATCTTGCAGATGTGGTCTCCATTCTTCTGCATCCCGATGACTCCTGCTCTCTGCTGGCAAATGAATTGCCCTCTGCCAGGCTCAACTCCGCACCGCACTCCTGCAATGCGGAGTTTGCAGACATTAAGGGACAGCTGAGGGCCAAGAGAGCTATGGAGATAGCTGCCGCCGGCTCCCATAACCTTCTCTTTATTGGAAGCCCCGGCTGCGGAAAGAGCCTGCTTGCAAAGGCCTTTCCCTCCATTTTGCCGGAGATGACCAAAGAGGAGATGCTGGAGACCGGCAGAATCTACTCCATCCTTGGGCTGCTTGAGCAGGGCAAAGGGCTGCCCAAAGAGAGACCTTTCCGCGCGCCTCACCACACTGCAACCACCGTAGCTCTTACCGGAGGCGGCATCCGGGGATTACCTGGAGAGGTCTCCCTGGCGCACAACGGGGTGCTCTTTGCAGATGAGCTGCCGGAGTTTTCCAGAGCGGCCATAGAGGCCCTTCGACAACCTCTGGAAGAGGGCTCCGTTAATATTGCCAGACTTAGTATGCGCTATACCTATCCCGCCTCCTTCATCTTTCTGGCAGCAATGAACCCCTGCCCCTGCGGCTATTTTGGAGACCCCTCCAAAGTCTGCAGCTGCTCTCCAGGCCAGGTAAGGCGCTACCGCAGCAGAATCAGCGGACCGCTTATGGATAGAATAGACCTGCAGTGCGAGCTCACTGCGCCAAAATTCTCGGAATTTACGGAAAAGAGGCATCGGGAAGAGAGCAGCGCAGAGATTCGCAAGCGTGTTACAGAGGCCAGAAAGGTGCAGGAGGAGCGCTTTGCGAAGTATGAAGAGATACATTGCAACGCCCAGATGACAGAGCGGATGGTGCAACAGTTTGCCGAGCCGGACCGTGAATCTGTGGAGAGGCTTGGGGCTATTATGGAGCACCTGCATCTCTCTATGCGCACATATAGCAGAATCCTCAAGGTTGCCAGAACAATAGCAGACCTTGAGGGATGCAGTCAGATAACCTTTCCGCATATTGCGGAGGCTATAGGGTACAGAAACCTGGAATGGGAAGAGCCCTAGATGAGATAGGGCTCTGTTGCTCCTTAGTACTTGCTGTTTACGCTGTTAAGGATATTGGCAGCCATTACAAGAAACTCTGTGTCGTAGTTGTCGTCATAGTTTCTGGAGTTGCACAGAAAGGCTCCGCAGGTGGTAGATTTTCCCCTTACCCACACTGTGGTGGTTCCTGAAAGGTTGCCTGTGTGATAGGCTCTCCAGTCGGTGAGGGTATTGTGGTTCACTCTCCATCCAAGAGCATAGTTCTTGTAATTTGCAGAGGGCTTGTACATTGCCTCAAGAATCTCGTCGGTGAAGATATCGGGAACAGTAGGCTGGCAATCTATGTGTGCCATAAGTTCCATAAGCTCGTCTGTGCTGGCAATAAGACCGCCCAAAGCCTTAATAAGCTGCATATCGTTG
>SFUD01000145.1 GCA_004561775.1 bacterium
AATATTGGAGTTTTCCGCCCCAATCCAGGTTATACTCCTCTTTGCCCTTAACGTTAAGAACCATCTCCTGGCCGTTAACCTTAAATTTGTTCTGCTGCGGAGCGCCCTCTACATAAGGCTCTATAAGAAGGTGAACCTCTCCAAACTGACCTGCGCCGCCAGACTGCTTCTTGTGGCGGTAGTCTGCAACTGCAACCTTGGTTATGGTCTCTCTGTAAGGAATCTTTGGAGCAAAAAGCTCTATCTCCAGCTTGGCCTCGTTATTTATAACCCACTTGAGAATATTTATATGGTGCTCTCCCATACCGCTAAGGATAGTCTGTTTTAACTCCTTAGAGTACTCTACGTGAATTGTCGGGTCCTCTGCCGATGCCTTTGAGAGAAGCTCGCCCAACTTCTCCTCATCCTTCTCCTCCTTAGCCTTTATTGCTGTCCTGTATTTTGGTGCCGGGTATTGGGTTGGCTCATATACATTGTCGCAACCTGGAGCGCAGAGTGTCTGGTTGGATTTTACAGACTTGAGTTTTACGGTGCAGGCAATATCTCCCGCGTGAACCTCAGATACCTTCTCTCTCTTCTTTCCGGCAACCGCATAGATGGCAGATATTCTCTCCTTGTTGCCAGTCTCCGGATTAATAAGGTCATCTCCCTCCTTAAGGGTACCAGTAATAACTTTGAAGTAGGTTACATCTCCAAGGTGCTGCTCTTGCGCAGTCTTGAAGACAAAGAGTGATGTAGGCGCAGAGGCATCAAATTTTACAGTGCCGCCATTCTTAAGTTTAGCCTCCTTCTTGCTTGGTGCAGGAACTACATTTATGATAAACTCCATAAGTCTCTTTACACCAATATCCCTCTTTGCAGAGAGGCAGAAGACAGGATATGCCGTACCTGCCGCAATGCCTGCAGAGAGACCTGCTCTCATCTGGTCTATGGTAAGTTCTCCCTTTTCAAAGAAGATCTCCATAAGCTCCTCTGTGCCCTCGGCTGCAACCTCCATCATATTCTGACGCATCTGAGCAACCTCATCTGCCAGCTCATCCGGGATAGGCATCTCCTCACGTGTGCCATTCTCGTCCTTAAAGTGATAGCACTTGTTTGTAAGCACATCTATGAATGTGTCAAAGCCGGTACCAGGATTTACAGGCATCTGAATGAGCACCATTCTCTTGCCCAGCATTGCACGCATAGAGTCTATTGTTGCGTGCCAATCCTGCTTCTCGCTATCCAGCTGGTTTACGGCAAAGATAAGAGGCTTGTTGTACTGCTTTGCATAGCGGGCAAAGATATCTGTACCAACCTCTACACCCTGTGTTGCATTAACCAGCATTACGCCTGCCTCGCAAACGGAGAAGGCAGAGATAACACCCCCAACAAAATCGTCTGAGCCCGGAGTATCAATAAAGTTGAGTTTATTATCCATAAACTCTGTATAGAGGAGGGTAGAGTAGATAGACCTCTGGTATATCTGCTCAATCTCGGTGTTGTCGCTCACTGTATTCTTGTTCTCAACAGCACCTCTTCTGTCAATTACCTTACCTTCATACAACATAGATTCTACCAACGTTGTCTTACCCGCTTTTGTACTGCCAAGCAAAACAACGTTACGCACATTGGTGGTGTTATAACTCTTCATAATGTTTAATATTTGTTTAACTTACATTTTCGTTTATAGCAATGCCAAATTTAAAGAAATAATTTCTTATATCAAAATCAGAAGAGCTCCGGCTCCTTAAGAAGCCTGAAACTTCTCCTGTGGTGCGGCGTAATGCCATACATCTCTATAGCCCTCCTGTGCTCCTCCGTAGGATAGCCCGCATTCCTCTCCCAGCCATATTGCGGATACTCCTCCGCCAATCTCCTCATATAATCGTCCCGATAGGTCTTTGCAAGCACAGAGGCAGCTGCAATGGAGAGATATGTGGCGTCCCCTTTCACCACACAATGATGCGGAATATCCCTGTAATTATAAAACCTGTTGCCATCCACAATAATATGCTTTGGCACAACGGAGAGCCCGTCCAGGGCAAGGTGCATTGCCTTTATTGCAGCCTTAAGAATATTTATCCTATCTATCTCCTCAACATCCACACTTGCCACCGCCCAGGCAAGCGCCTCACGCTCTATGAGAGGACGCAACTCCTCCCGCTGCTGTGCGGAGAGCTGCTTGGAATCATTCAGCAGCGGATTAGAAAAACCGTCGGGAAGAATAACAGCCGCAGCAAAGACTGGGCCCGCAAGGGGTCCGCGCCCGGCCTCATCACATCCTGCCTCCGGCAGCCCCTCCAGCATAAAGGGCTTCAATGCTCTCTTTGGCGCACTCATCTCTAAAAAATTTTAATATTCCCGATAGATGCCGCTATAGCGCACAGCTATGCGCACAAGGTCTCTCAAGACTCCCCCGGCATCTTCCATACATATTTTAAGGTCCGGCTCTATCATATTGAGGGAGTATATATGCATATCATTCTCTCTCTTAACTCCCAATGCGGAACCAATGCCCTCCAGCTCTGCAATGCCGCAGAAGAGGAGCACAGGTTTGTCATAACTGCGAGCTATCTGCACTACACCATCCACCACCTTGCCGCAAAAACTTTGGGAGTCTATCTTGCCCTCTCCGCTTATTACCAGGTCTGCCCGGGCAATCTTCTCCCTAAGGCCGGTAATCCTTGCAAAGAAATTCCAGCCGCTTATCATCTCTGCGCCCAACAGGGCAGCGAGGGCATATCCCACTCCGCCGGCCGCTCCCGCTCCCGGTCTCTCTGCAAAGGCGGAATCTGCGCCTGCGGCCTCCGCAATGGAGGCAAAATGCGCCATTCCCCTCTCCAGTCGCTCAAGCATTGCGGCATCAGCCCCCTTCTGCGGCGCATATACCATAGTGGCGCCATCGGGACCAAGCAGGGGATTGGTAACATCGCAGATGACATTAATATGCGCACCCTGCAGAGGTGATTCTCCTTGGGGAGGAAGAATTGCCGCCACCTGCTCCAGAGCCGCTCCGCACATAGGCTCAAGAGGAGAGCCTGAAGCATCGGGAAAGGTATAGCCAAGAGCCTGCAGCATACCCGTTCCGGCATCGTTGGTGGCACTGCCCCCTATGGAGACATATATCTCCCGCGCACCTCTTCGGGAGGCGTCCAGAATAAGCTCACCAAGCCCCACCGAGCTTGTATGCAGTGGGTTGCGCTCACTCTCCTCCAGCAGCACCAGACCACTTACGCGAGCCATCTCTATAAAGGCGCATAGAGGGCCCTCCGGCGCCTCTCTGTAGAGCAGGTATGATGCGGGAATCTCCCTGCCAAGCGGATTATGGGCACGGCACCCCTCTCTATCTCCAGAGCCATTCTGCCGCCGGAGGCATCCTGCAAGCCCTCTGCAATTGCATCCGCCGCCTGACGGGCAGTAAGGGTACCCTTAAATTTGTCTATGGCAATAACTACTCTCATATCCTAAAAAATGCTATCTTTGAAGTTTGAAACCAAAGTGAACAAATTTAATACAAAATATGAAGAAAATAGCACTTTTATTGGTTGCTGCAATCCTGCTTGGCAGTCAGCAGCTTAGAGCAGATGAGGGAATGTGGTTGCTGCCCCTTCTGGAAAAATTCAACATAAAGGAGATGAAGAGTGCCGGTTGCAAACTCTCCGCAAAGGAGATATACAACATAAACAACACCTCTCTCAAGGATGCCATAGTTGCCCTTAACGGCGGCAGCTGCACGGCAGAGGTTATCTCCAACAATGGTCTGCTGGCAACAAACCATCATTGCGGATATGCTGCAATACAGGCGCTCAGCTCTGTTGAGCACGACTACCTTAAGAATGGATATTGGGCAATGAACAACAGCCAGGAGCTTCCTGCAAAGGGCTACTCCGTAACATTCATAAAGAGTTTTGAAGATGTTACAGATATAATTCAGAGGGCCACCCAGGGCGCAACCTCCCCAAAAGAGAGGGACAGCCTTTACAAGGCAGAGGTGCGGAGACTTACCGCAGCCGCAACAGAGGGCAACAAATATCTGGATGCAAAGGTCTCCTCTATGTATGCAGACAATGTCTATTATCTCATTACAACACAAACCTTTAAAGATATCCGCTTTGTTGGAGCACCGCCTTCATCCATAGGCAAATTCGGATACGACACAGACAACTGGGTATGGCCGCGCCATACGGGAGACTTCTCTCTCTTCAGAATCTACGCAGACAAGGACAACAATCCTGCGGAATATTCGGAGGAGAATGTGCCATACAAACCAAAGAGGGCTCTCACAATCTCTCTTGCTGGGGTAAAGGAGAACGACTACACTATGATAATGGGCTTCCCTGGCAGAACACAGCGCTACCTTACCTCCATAGAGGCGCAGAAGATGCAAGAGGTGGACAACAAAATAAGAATAGAGCTAAGAGGCATCCGCCAAGATATCCTTATGGAGGATATGCAGGCAGACCCAAAGGTTATGATTCAGTATGCCAGCAAATTTGCAGGCTCCTCCAACGGTTGGAAGAAGTGGATTGGAATGAATGCCGCTTTTGACAAACTTAAGGTAATAGAGCGCAGGGCAGAGAGCGAGAAGGAGTTTACAGAGTGGGTAAATGCCAATCCGCAGAGAGTGGAAAAATATGGCAAGGCGCTCCCTACAATAGCAGAGGCTGTAAATACAACATACACGCCTGCATATTCGGATATGCTTCTTATGTCGGAATCCATCTTCACCATAGAGCTTATGAAGATTGGCTCCATTGTAGGAGGCAAAAGGAAGGACAAAATGGCCAGAGCGGAGCAATTCTTCAAAGACTACTCCCTCTCTACAGACAAGAAAGTTGCAAAGAGAATGATAAAACTCTGCAAGGAGCGAATCTCCAACCCTGATGCGCTTCCAGCATTCTACAAGAGCATAGACTCCCTCTATGCAGGCAATTGCGACGAGTATGTGGACTCTCTCTATGCGCAGAGCAGACTCACCTCACTGGAGAGTTTCAAAGAGGCTATGGAGGATGAGGCCGACGTTAAAAAAGACCCTGCAGTGCTCTTCTACAGAGATATGTTCACCACATATATGAAATGTATGCACAACATACCTGAGCACCCTGATTACGAGAAGGCAAAGAGCGCATATATGGCAGGCATTATGGAGATGCGCGGCAACAGCCCTATCTATCCCGATGCCAACTCCACACTCCGTCTCACCTACGGCCACGTTAAGC
>SFUD01000146.1 GCA_004561775.1 bacterium
ATAGCGCTCCTAAGATTTGGCTTCTGCTCCTCTGCCAGCGCAAGCCAAACCATCTGCAGCTCCTCCTGCGTAACAGGCTGCTGCTCTTTAGCCTTCTCAAAGCCCTCTCTGTGCGAGAGTGTGGCATTCTTAATAAGATTCTTTATTGAGAAGCTTCCCGATGCCTGCGGTGCTGCTGCTTGTTGCTGCACTGCTGCTGTTTGTGCGGCTGCAGGTGCCTGTGCTGCTGTTTGTTGCTGTGCTGCGGCAGGTACCTGTGGAGCCTGTGCTCGTGCCCTCTGTGTTGCTAGTGTTGGTTGTGTTTGTGCCTGTGGTTGTGGTGCTGCCGCCGGTGCTGCCGGCGCCTCTCTAAGTGCCGCCGAGTTGGCTGCGCAGGCCTTTACCAGCAGGAACTCCACCAAGAGCCTCTGATTGGAACTGGTGCGGTACTCCTGCTCGCACTTTATACTCTCTCCCAGAATGTTGTAGAGAAAGCGGAGCGAGCATCTGCTGCTCTGCTCCTTATATCTTTTGGCCAGAAGTTCCGATGTCTCCAGCAGGGAGAGCGAGATGTTATCCTTGCAAACCATAAGATCTCTTATGTGCCTGCTGAGCCCTCCAACAAAATAGAGCGCATTGAACCCCTTGGCAAGCACCTCGTCAAAGAGTTTAAGGGCGTTGGCATAATTGCCGGCAAGGAAGGACTCTACAAGATTAAAGTAGTAATCCGTATCCAGAACATTAAGGTTGCGGATAACCTCCAGGTATGTGATGTTTGTACCGCAGAAGGCAACTGCCTGGTCGAACAGTGTTAGGGCATCTCTCATTGCGCCATCTGCCTTCTGGGCTATCACGTGCAACGCTTCATCCTCTACGGTGATCCCCTCCGACGATGCAATGCCCTTTAACTGCTTTACTATATCTGCAATGGAGATACGGTTAAAGTCGTATGTCTGACACCTGCTTAGAACGGTTGGAATAATCTTGTGCTTCTCTGTGGTGGCAAGAATGAAGATGGCGTATGCGGGCGGCTCCTCCAATGTCTTAAGGAAGGCATTGAAGGCTGCTGCGGAGAGCATATGAACCTCATCTATGATATATACGCTGTATCGGCCCGTCTGAGGCGGAATTCTTACCTGGTCTATCAGGGTGCGGATATCCTCCACAGAGTTGTTTGAGGCTGCATCAAGTTCGTGTATGCAGAAGGAGACGCCCTCCGCAAATGAACGGCAGCTCTCGCACTCCCCGCAAGGTTCCAAATCGGGACCGGGATTAAGGCAGTTTATTGTCTTGGCAAATATTCTGGCGGTACTGGTCTTGCCCACTCCGCGCGGCCCGCAAAAGAGGTAGGCGTGAGCCAGCTGACCCCGCTTAATGGAGTTTTTGAGCGTCTGGGCAATGCTCTCCTGACCTACCAGTGTTGCAAAGTTGCCCGGGCGGTATTTTCTTGCGGAGACAATGAACTTTTCCATAGGCATATTTAAAGTACAAATGTAGTATTTTTTGATTATTGCCCCAACTGTTTCTAATTTTGCCCGCCAAAGAGTACTAATTGAGTTTGTAGAGCAGAGATGAAGTTTTCATTTAAAAGAGTATCCTCTCCCGTGGCAGTATGCGCTGTGAGCACAATGGTTGGAACCAGAAATGAGGAACCCGCCTATAATGGTCTGGCCCACCTTAACGAGCATATGCTCTTTAAGGGAACGGAGAAGAGAGGAGCGGCAAGCATAAATAACCTTCTGGAGAATGTGGGAGGCGAACTTAATGCCTACACCACAAAAGAGGAGACAGTAGTGCATGCCACAGTCTTAAAAGAGGATTTGAGGAGAGCCGTAGAGCTGTTGCTGGAACTTCTCTTTACCTCTACTTATCCCGATAAAGAACTTCTCAAGGAGCGCGAAGTGGTCTATGAAGAGATAATCTCCTATAAGGACTCCCCTGCAGATTCTATCTACGAGGATTTTGAGTGCCGACTCTTTGAAGGCCATCCGCTGCAGTATCCAATCCTTGGCACCCGCAAGACCCTCTCCCGCATAGAGAGCTCAACATTAAAGGAGTATCTTCACAAATGGTTTATTCCCGACAATATGGCAATAAGCGTTGTGGCAGATATGGAGGAGTCCCAGGTAGTTAAGATAGTAGAGCGCGCGCTCCGCAAATATTGCCCCGGCCAGCATTGCGACATTATTCGGGAGAGCACCCTCCAGCCCCTTGTTGCCGGCACGGCAAGCGGTACGGCGGGTTTCGGCACAGCGGGTTTCGGCACGGTGGGTGGTGGCACTGCTCCTGGCGGCGGCACCTCTTGCGGCGGCACGGCGGGTGGTTGCACCGCTGCAGGTGAAGCAGCACCATTAGATTGGACGCCGGTGCCTCCGTTCCGCATAGAGATAAATAAGAAGCATCACCAGGCGCATTGCATTATCGGGACAAGGGCTTACTCCTATACTCAGGAGAGAGAGCGGCTTGCTCTGGCGCTCTTGGCAAATATACTTGGCGGACCTGCAATGAATGCAAGGCTCAACACTGTGCTGAGGGAGAAGAACGCTCTGGTCTATACAGTAGAAGCCTGCTTTAATCCTTATAGCGACACCGGACTCTTTACTATCTACTTCGGCTGCGACAAGCCTTTGGTAGAACGCTCTTTACGCCTTGTGAGAAAAGAATTGGAGAGAGTTATTGAGGCGCCTCTCTCTTCCCGCGCCCTTGCCAATGCCAAGAAGCAACTCTTGGGTCAATTGGCCATTGCATCAGACAACTCAGAGGCCCAATGCCTCTCAATGGGAAAATCAATGATGATCTTCGGCTACATAGAGCCAATGGAGACCACCCGTTCCAAGATAGAGAGTCTCACATCTTCAGAGCTCCAGCGAGTGGCGCAAGAGATACTCGCTTGGGACAACCTCTCCATCCTCATCTATAAGTAGCCCGCACTGCTCCTCCCTGTCAGCAGTGTTTCTCCCTGCTCGCATTGCTTCTCCCTGCCCGCACTGCTTCTCCCTGCTCGCATGTGCTTCCCGATGGTGCCACGCCGTGCTTCGCAGTGGCAGCATTTGCCATCTGATACCTGCGCCCCAGCCAGGCAGCAGCCTCATTCGGCGGAGATACGAAGGTGGCGTAGGCAATCGGTGCAGATGGGCCGAGAGATTTGCGTCTGTTTGAGCAGCAGCCCAAGGTGGCAGCAAGAGGAATGGGCATATCTATATAAAAAGATGCTGCGAAAGGCCGCACGCCGCAGCTGCGAGTTAGCAAATCCGGCCCAGGTGCGCCAGATTGCTAGCCAAACCTGAGTGCTTTTCTCCGCCGGATGAGGTTTGTTGCTGGCCAGGGCGCTGCAGCGG
>SFUD01000147.1 GCA_004561775.1 bacterium
TAATGAAGTCCTCATCTGAGATAACATCTGTAGGCTCCAATTTGCCGAACTGACGCAGAAGGTTGCTTCTGTAGTTCTTCTTTGCCTCCTGGGAGATCTCCACCTTGTATGTGGTAATCTTATTCTTCTTGCTCAACTCTAACTTCACCTCAGGAGAGAGCGCGCAATCAAATACAAACTCAAAGGTCTCATCCTTTGCCCAATCAATCTTCTGCTGAAGTTCCTCGTTAGGGAGCGGCTCGCCAAGAATATGGAGATTGTTCTCCTGAATATAGTTGTTGAGTGACTCGGAGATAATGCTGTTTACAGACTCTACCAAAGCCTGTGTGCCGTGCATCTTCTCAATGAGTGACATAGGTGCCATACCAGGGCGGAAACCCTTCAGCTCCGCCTTGCGGCGGTAGTCGTTAAGCATCTTCTTCTTCTTGTCTGCGTAATCCTCTTTTACAATCTGCAGATTGAGCCTGAAATTGAGCTCATCTACATCTGTTCTCTTTATTTCCATTCTTAGTTAAATTATTTATTATGATATTTTTGCAATTACAGTCTCGCAAGCGCGCACATTCTGCCCCTTCTTAACCATTATGCGGGCATCTGAAGGGAGAAAGAAATCTATTCGGGAGCCAAACTTAATAAAGCCCACCTCCTGGCCTTGGGTAGCCTCCATTCCCTGCTCTGCATAGCAGACAACCCTTCTGGCAATATAACCCGCAATCTGGCGGAAGAGTACTTTGCTGCCTTTGTGCGACTCTACCACAATTGTGGTATGCTCATTCTTCTCGGAGGCCTTTGGGTGGTTGGCAACAATGTAGTGCCCCTCGTGATATTTGCTGTAGATTACTCTTCCCGATATTGGAAAGTAATTTACGTGCACATTGAAGATGCTCATAAAGACAGAGACCTGAATGCAGTTGCATTTGAGATACTCATCCTCGTATGCCTCTTTAATTGCCACAACCTTGCCGTCTGCGGCCGCAATTACCAGATTGTCGTCCATTACCGTCATCCTCTTGGGACTTCTGAAGAAGTTGACCACAAGCAGGAAGAGCACAAGGCATACGGCAGCGCAAATCTGGAAAGCAAGGCCCCATTTCAGAACGAAATAGAGAATTATTGCAATCACAGCAAAGATTGCGAATGCCTTGCCAATTATACCGTATCCCTCTTTATGTATCTTCATATAGTTTTATTTAAGGAAAAATTCCAAATAAATTATGGCCATAGGAAACCCTATGAGCGCTCCGTCAAATCTGTCCAGCATACCCCCGTGTCCGGGCATAATTGAGCCGGAATCTTTGACCCCAAAATTACGCTTTAATTGAGATTCTACCAAATCTCCAAAACCTCCGCCAATGCTTATAATTGCACCAATTATTAGAGAATCTGCTAATGAAAAGGGGAAGAGTTCTGTAAATGAGTGAATTAGAGCTGCCGCACCAATTGCGCAGGCTGTTCCTCCTATACTCCCGATCCAAGATTTTTTTGGTGAAACAGAGGGGAATAACCTTGGTCCCATTCTGCCCATTGTGCACCCGAAGCAGTATGCTCCCACATCCGATGCCCACAATATTATAAAGAAACCCAGCAAGATGCCTCCGCGAAACTCTACAGGCGCCTCCATAGGGAAGAGTGCCTCCATAGGAAAGAGTGCATCCATCGGGAAGAGTGCTGCCATAGAGAAGAGCGAGACCGGCAGCGCAATGTAGAGCAGCGCCCCCAGTGTTGCCGGAAAGTTCTCATATCCGTTTGGCTCCCTTGCGCCCTGCTCTGTAAAGGTGTGCCTGTTGAAACTCTTTGTGTAGAGGTTGCCTATAAAGATAAGGAGGGGCATTAGTGCCGGAATGAGCAGATATTTTGCCTCCAGAATGCCGTATCCCGTAAGCAGCACTGCTGCAAAGAGCGCAATTGCCACAGTAAGCGAGGCCCCCTTCTGCCACTTGAGGGCTCCCTTAGGGATGGTAATCCTGAAATATTCCAACATCATAATAACCATTATTGCGCCAAAGAGCAGGCTGTACCACAGCACTCCTCCAAGGAGTGCCGCCACCATAATTATTATGAAGAGGAGTCCGCTGATGCTCCTAACAATAACCTCTTTCATTCTGCCTTCTCATTATTGGAGAGCTCTGCAGGCGTTGCTCCCTCTGCAGTTGCTGCTGTCTCTGCAGGTGCTGCTGCCTCTGCTGGTGCTGCTGCCTCTGCTGGTGCTGCTGCCTCTGCTGGTGCTGCTGCCTCTGCTGGCTGCTCCTGTTTTTTGCGCGGGCCGAAAATCTTCTCAAGGTCGTCGGCAAAGATAACCTCTTTGTTCAGGAGAAGTTCTGCCAGCTCTGTGAAGCCGCTCTTGTTCTGCTCAAGTATCTCGTGCGCCATTTTGTGCGCCTGCTCAATAAGCTTTTTGGCCTCTGAGTCTATGAGCTCTGCAGTCTTCTCGGAGTAAGGCTTGTTAAAGTTGTAGCCATCGGGATGAGAATCATAGAAGGAGAGATGCCCAACCTTCTCGCTCATTCCAAAGTAACTTACCATTGCATAGGCCTGCTTGGTTACCTTCTCAAGGTCGCTAAGAGCGCCGGAGGAGATGGTTCCGTTTATAATCTCCTCTGCAGCACGGCCTCCCATTGTGGCAGCCATCTCCTCCATCATCTGCTCTGTGGTGTGGAGCTGCTTCTCCTCAGGTACGTACCAGGCTGCTCCAAGGGCATTGCCTCTTGGGATTATTGTAACCTTAAGCAGAGGGTTGGCATTTGGCAGCAACCAGCTTACTGTTGCGTGACCGGCCTCGTGGAAGGCTATGGTGCGCTTCTCCTGCGGGGTTATTATTTTGCTGCGTTTCTCCAAGCCGCCCACAATTCTGTCTATGGCATCCATAAAGTCCGATTTCTCCACGCTCTCCTTGTTCTTGCGTGCTGCTATGAGGGCAGCCTCGTTGCAGACATTTGCTATATCTGCTCCGGAGAAGCCCGGAGTCTGCTTTGCAAGCATCTCTTTATCCAGGTCTTTGGAGAGTTTGAGCCCCTTGAGGTGAACTTCAAATATCTCCTCCCTCTCTTTAAGCTCCGGAAGGTCCACATTTATCTGACGGTCGAATCGGCCGGCTCTCATAAGAGCCTTGTCCAGAATGTCTGCCCTGTTTGTTGCCGCAAGGCAGATTACTCCGGAGTTGGTGCCAAAGCCATCCATCTCTGTAAGGAGCTGGTTGAGGGTATTCTCCCTCTCGTCGTTGGAGCTGAAGCCCACATTCTTGCCTCTGGCGCGGCCAACTGCATCTATCTCATCTATGAAGACAATGCAAGGGGC
>SFUD01000148.1 GCA_004561775.1 bacterium
CAGCTTAATCCAGATGGCAAGAATAAGGAAAACTGGGCTCAGCACAATCAAACCAAGCCCACTCGCAACAATGTCAAAGATCCTTTTCATTAAAGATTCTTGATAATATCAACAAAATTTCCTATCACATACTCCACATCCTCATCCTTCAGCTTGGTATGCAACGGCAAAGTAACCTCATTTTCAAATAGATGATAAGCATTCGGATAGTCAGCAATGTCAAATCCAAGGGCCTTGTAGGCCGTCATCATCGGCAGCGGCTTGTAATGCACGTTGCAGGCAATACCACGTTCCGCCATCTGCTCAATCACTCTATTGGCATCCTCACGCGTCTTGCCAAGCAGGCGCACAATATACAGATGATGCGAACCGCAATGCTCGGCATCCTTATGATTCAGCACAGCAACATTCAGACCGTTCAGAGCAGCATCATACTTTGCCACAATCTCCTGCTCAATAACCGGCTTAACCTCCTCCTTAAGCAGCCTAAGCACCTGCTCCTTGCTATTCTTCAGTTTGGATTGGAGCGCATCAAACTCGCTCTTGTAGTGATTGTAAAGAGCCTCCTCCTGGGCGCTCTTCAGCACCTTCTCAAACTCTATCTCCGCCGTGCTTCTCTGGTCAAACTCTCTTCCCGATGCAAATTTCACAAACTCATCATACTCTGCATCTGTAAGTTCAAACTCCTCTGCAGGCGCAATCTGCGTATGCCTCTTATAGTACTCAATGGCAAAATCTCCAACAACATCATTCATAATAAGAGAATAGAGAGGCCTGCTGTAACGCTCCACCTTAAGAGTATGGTCCGGCTCTATGCCGCCTCCATCATAGACCGTGCGGCCGGAGGCAGTCTTGAAGGCTCTCTTCAGCGAATCGGGAATATAACCCACGCTGCCATCCTCGTTCCTGTTGGAATAGTCTATTGCCTGCACGCAACGCCCGCTTGGAATATAATACTTGGCAGTGGTAAACTTAAGGTAGCCGTTGTAGCCTGTAGAGGCTGTGGTCTGCACCAATCCCTTGCCATAGGTTCTTGTGCCCACTATGGTTGCCCTGTCCAAATCCTGCAGAGCGCCGCTCAATATCTCCGAAGCAGAGGCGGAAGCGGAGTTTACAAGCACCATAACAGGCATAAGCGTATCCACCGGCTCCTCCATTGTCTTATAGAGCACCAGCGAAGAGGAGTCTCTTCCCATCTGCGAGAGCACCTTTGTACCCTTTGGCAGCAGGGTGGAGAGAATACCCACAGACTCATCCATAATGCCGCCTCCATTGCCGCGCAAATCTATAATGAGCTTCTGCGCGCCCCTCTCTTTAAGTTCGTTGAACCTCTTTCTGAAGTTCTTGGCTAGCCCAACCGTAAAACCGTCAAGCTTTATATAACCTATATTATTCTCCAAAATGCCGTAGTATGAGAGGTTATCTATCTGAATGCGCTCTCTGGTAAGCAGTATCTCCTTTACCTCTCCCGTACGCCCCTTCTTTACAAGAAACTTAACCTGAGTATCCGGCTGCCCCTTCATACGGTTGCTGCACTCTGTGGCATTAAGCCCCTTTACATCGGTATCATCTATCTTAAGTATGACATCTCCCGGCTCCAGTCCGTATTTAACCGCAGGAGAGCCTGCATAAGGCTCTGTAATGAGCACACCCAGAGAGTCCACCTTCTTTATAATAGAGCCCACACCTCCATAAGAGGCGGTGGTCATAAGCTCCAGCTCCTCCTTCTGCTCATCGGGAAGATACTCCGTATAAGGGTCCAGAGTGGCAAGCATCCTGTCTATGCTGGTCTTTACCAGTTTGTCCACGCTCACACTATCCACATAGCCCTGCTGGAGCATCTGCAGAACATTGTAATAAATGTGCAGATTTTTGCCCGCCTCAAATTCTTTGGACTGCGCCTTTGCTCCACCCGTTGCAAGAAGGGCAAGCAAGAGGGCAAAAGTGAGAGAAATAACCCTGTTCATATCTTATCAATTGTTTTTATAAAACTCATTCACCACTGCAGAGTACCTGGCAGCTCGCTCCTTATCTATCTCCGAATAGATATCTTCCAGCACAATAAAGTAGTAGAGAGCGCGCTTAAGGTCTTCTGAAGAGATAAAGGCCCCTCCCTTAGAGGTTGCAAAGAGAGCCACTGCCTGCAGGGTCTCCCTCTCAAAGGCATCTGCAAGGGCATCCGCCTTGGCGCGCTGGCCCATCTGGCAATAGAGCGATATGGCATCCATAACAGCACGGTCGTTAAGGGACGAGATAATGCTGTTGTTAAGCGGGAAATTCTCTGCTGGGGCAACCTCCTGCATCTTGTCCAAGACGGCAAGCGCGCGGGTTGTGTCACCCTTCTCCAAGAGATATGAAGCGCTCTGGGAGAGCACATCTCTTATAGACTGCAAATGGTTGAAAGTTAACATATTCTGATAATCCACATTTATAGTGGTATCTTTAAACGGCTCCCAATCGTACACATTCATTATGCGGTTATAGAGGGCATCTGCATCCATCTGCTCCACCACTCCGGAGGAGGTGCCTGTAGCGTTCTTTATAGGTACAAACTTAAAGGCAAAGCCGTCAAACTGCAGATACTCCTTCTCTCCAATATTGACATCTCCTCCGCGCTGCATAAAGTAGAGCGGCCTGTCCCATTCATATGTAGAGAGGTAATCCAAAATCATAAGCTCTGTTTTGGAGAGGTTGTTCTTGCCGTCAGAGATATTGAGCACAACTGTATCTATAACCTTATCCATATCGCACTCCGGCACAATGTTATATTTGCGCACATTCTCTTTGTTTACAGGAATCATCAGCTTCTTGGCAGGAAGATAGTCGTGGTCCTTTCCGTCGCTCAGCGGAATCTTTATTCTTGGATTCTTAAAGATCTCTATTGCCTGGCTCAAGAGTATAGGCTTGCCGTCAAATCTGTCGTAAATCTGAACAAAATCATTTGTTCCGTAGAGATACTGCCTCCTTGGAATGGTAAACTGAACAGGCTCAGATTCATATTGCTTGCACTGCATCTGGTCTATATACCAGTCTGTTCCAAGCAAAGAGGTATTCATAACACGCACGTCGGTACGTATTCCCTCAACCTCCTGGGCATACCAGAGCGGGAAGGTATCATTATCTCCGTGGGTTACAAGAATGGCATTGGGGTCTGTGCTCTCAAGAATGTTGCGCGCCATTGCAACTACGGTATAACGGCCGCTGCGGTCGTGGTCGTCCCAAGTCTGCGAGAGCATCTGGAGAGGCACCACAAGCGCCACAAGAGAGGCGGCCACAGCAGCTGCCCACCGCCAATCCAATCCATATTGCAAAGACATAGAAAGAGCCCGCATAAGCATAGTCACGCTCTCTTGCCTGGTAAGGGGTCTGGTTAAGGTAGAGCACAATTGCAATGCCGGTAAGGAAGAAGAGCATTGCCACAACAAACCAATTCTTCTTATCCCTGCTCAACTGATAAACCAGGCCGATTATTCCAAGAATCAGAGGCAGGAAATAGAAATGGTTCTTTGCCCTGCTGTTAACTATATAATCCGGGCCAATGCTCTGGTCTCCAAGCCTTGCCTTGTCTATGAAACCTATGCCGCTCTCCCAGTTGCCCTTGAGAAGGTCTCCCGGTGTGGTGCCCTGAATGTCGTTCTGGCGACCCACAAAGTTCCACATAAAGTACCTCCAGTACATATAGTTGAGCTGATAGTCGAAGAAATAGGCAAGATTTGCCCCAAAAGTGGGCTGCTTGAACTCCGAGCCTACTATGCTTCTTCCCTTGCCCTGGGTGTACATATTATAGAAGCCAATGTAGGAGTTGCCGGCCCCTCCCGTATACATTCTCGGGAAGAGCATCTTTGTAGCAGGGTCATACTCCGGCTCCACAGGAGCCTCCAGCTTCTCATATTTTCCGTCAACAAAGTTGTAATATGTAGGGGTCTTTAGAGATACCATCGGGGAGGCAAAGGTCTCTCCATAGAGCAGTGGCGCAGAGCCGTACTGCTCGCGTCCCAGATACCTTACAAGTGTGAATGGGTTATCCGGCATATACTCGTTGGTAGGAGTGTTGGCACTGGAGCGGATTACCACCACGGCAAAGGTGGAGTAACCTATCACAATCATTGTAAAACAGAGAATGATGGTATTCAGAAGCACCTTGGCGCGCTTGTAGGTATAGTAGAAACCCCATACTCCCAGCCCTATGAGCATAAGCATAAAGCAGGTGGCTCCGCTATTTACAGGCAATCCCAGCAGATTTACAAAGAGAAGGTCTGCATAGGCGGAGAATTTTGGAATATAAGGAATCATTCCAAAGAGTATGAAGGCCAATATTGCCACAGCAATAAAGAGCACCTTCCAGGTTCTTTTGGCAGTAACCTCATACATTTTGAAATAGTAGAGGAAGACCATTGCCGGAATTGTAAGAAGGTTAAGCAGATGGACTCCTATAGAGAGGCCCATAAGGAAGGCAATAAGCACTATCCACCTGTTGGCATAGGGCTGGTGTGCCTCCTCCTCCCACTCCAGCATTGCCCAAAAGACAATGGCTGTAAAGAGAGAGGACATTGCATAAACCTCACCCTCAACTGCAGAGAACCAGAAGGTATCGGACCAGCAATATGCAAGCGAGCCAACCACACCTGCGCCATAGATGGCAATTGCGGTTGAGAGCTTTATGGCAACTCCCTCACTCCCTTTTATTTCAAATATCCTTCTTGCAAAGTGCACAATAGTAAGATAGAGGAAGAATATTGTAAAGGCAGAACAGAGTGCGCTCATTGCATTTACCAGCATTGCCGCGTTCTGGGCATCTCCAAAGAGTGTAAAGAGGCGCGCAAAGAGCTGGAAAACCGGGTTTCCCGGCGGGTGTCCAACCTCCAGTTTATAAGATGAAGCAATAAACTCACCACAGTCCCAAAAACTTGCGGTGGGCTCTATGGTCATAAGGTAAGTGATGGCGGAGATAAGCAGCACTGCCAGCGCAACCACTCTGTTAACCCTCTTGAACTCTTTGATTTCCATATATTGTAAATATCTTTATGAAAAAGCTGAATATGCAATAAAAATGCCGTTATAACCTGCAAATATAATAACTTTGCAGAATTATGAGAATAGTTACAGCCGCCATACAGCTCATATCCGAACTTCTGCCCTCCATAAAAGAGGCGTGGCCGGAGTCCGAGCGCCTTCTCTACTCCTTTTCAAAGGCAACGGCAGACTACTCCCTTATAGACACTATCTTCACGCTGGCCATAACCATACTGCTCATACTGCTCATTATCCTCTACCATCAGAGAATAATAAATGCCGCCGCAGGATTGGCCGCCACCCCCTTCAACCAGCGCTATCTGCTAAATTTCAGAAGAGACATTGTCTCAAGAGCCAACCTCAACATCTTCCTCCTCTTTGGGATCATACTCTTCTCATACGTTTTTGCA
>SFUD01000149.1 GCA_004561775.1 bacterium
GGCGCGGAACATAAGGCCACCTTGGAGAGCGAGAGCAAGGCTGCCCTGCTTGGCGGGGTAACCTCATATATGGATATGCCCAACAACACTCCTCCTGCCACCACAATAGAGCTGCTTGAGCAGAAGTTCAAAAGGGCAAAAGCGGAATCCTATGCAAACTACTCCTTCTACCTTGGCGCAACAGAGAGCAATCTGGAGGAGATTAAGGCTGCAGATAAGAGCCGTGTATGCGGCATCAAGCTCTTTATGGGCTCCTCTACGGGCAATATGCTGGTAGAGGGGAGAGAGGCGCTTGAGGGAATCTTTGCAGAGAGTCCAATGCTTATTGCCACCCACTGCGAGGATGAGCAGACAATACGCGCCAACCTTGCCGCAGCCATAGAGCGTTTCGGGGAGGAGATACCCTTCACCGAGCACCCTAATATTAGAAGCGCAGAGGCCTGCATAAAGAGCACAACCAAAGCCATAGAACTTGCAGAGAGGTTTGGCTCCCGACTCCACATTCTCCACATAAGCACAGCCAAGGAGCTGGAGCTTATTGCAGCGGCAGGAGAGCGCATTACAGGCGAGGTCTGCGTGCACTATATGTGGTTCAACAGCAATGACTATCGGGAGTACGGTTCAAAGATAAAATGCAACCCTGCAATAAAGAGCCCGGAGGATATGCTTGCCATAAGGCAGGCTGTAAAGGAGGGCATCATAAAGGTTGTGGCAACAGACCATGCGCCGCATCTTTGGGAGGAGAAGTGCAGAAATTACCTTAAGGCTCCAAGCGGGTTGCCTCTTGTAAGGCACTCCCTGCAGATGATGCTGGAGCTCTGCAAGAGAGGCATCTTTACCCTTCCGCAGGTAGTGGAGCGTATGTCGCACGGGCCGGCAGAGTGCTTCAATGTGGAGAGGAGAGGTTTTATAAGAGAGGGCTATTGGGCAGATATAGTTCTTGTAGACCCATCTCTTCCCGATGCCTCCTCAACTGCCAATCCTCCCTACAAGTGCAAGTGGTCGCCTCTGGCAGGAACAACCTTCTCCCACTCTATTACCGATGTCATTATAAATGGCGTGCGGGCTGTGAAGGAGGGCAGGCTTACAGGCGCACGGGTTGCAATGGAGTTGAAGTTCTGCAGATAGCAAGAGTCTGCAGAGAATTGAAGACTGCAGAGATTTGGAGTCTGCAGAGATTGAGAGTATTAAATTGAGGGATTACAGTGAATGGATTGACAAAAACAGTTACCTATGCTGCCGCTATGCTTGCCATAGTGCTGTGGGGTATGTCCTTTATCTGGACAGACAGAATCTTCGACTATGGGGTTCCGGTCTTTACCTATGCCTTTACCAGAATGTCCATTGCCGCAGTGCTGCTGCTTATCTTTACCAAGGCAACCGGAAAGCTGCAGCATATAGAGCCTGCGGACTACAAATGGCTCTTTCTGCTTGGTCTCTTTGAGCCGTTTCTCTACTTCATAGGGGAGAGTTTTGGGCTTAAGGCAACCCAATCGCCTGTGGTTACAGCAGTTGTAATTGCAACCATACCGCTCTTCTGCATTATATACGAGAGGATTTTCTGCAACAGGAGAATAAACAGGCTCTCCATTCTGGGTATAATAATGACAATACCTGGGGTTCTGCTTGTAGCGCTTGAGGGGGGAAGCGCCTCTGTTGACCATCTCTACGGAATAGCCTTTCTCTTCCTTGCGGTCTTCAGTTCCATAGGCTTCTCTGTAAATGCAAAGAGACTCTCTGCAAAATATAACAGCCTTACCATTGCAACCTACCAGTTTGCAATAGGGGCGGTTCTCTTTCTGCCACCCTTCCTCTTTGGCGGCACAGCGGGGATAAATGAGCAATTCTTCTCTTGGGAGGTTCTCTATCCGCTGCTTATGCTTGCTCTCTTCTGCTCCTGCGTCTGCTTTGTGCTCTGGATTGGCATTTTGAGAAATATCGGGGTTACACGCACCAACATCTTCTCTGCGCTTATTCCGGTAGTCTCTGCAGTGGCCGCCGCCATTCTTGGCGCAGATATAATGACCAACCTGCGCTATTGCGGCATAGCAATAGTTATCCTTGGTGTTATAATAGCCCAGAGAGACTGACTTTAAGAGATAAGCTTAAGCTGTATGCGGCTTCTTTTCAGATCTACAGAGAGCACCTGCACCATAACGTGCTGATGCAGTTTAAGCACCTCAGAAGGGTTGCTTATAAACTTGTTGCTCATTTGTGAGACGTGAACCAGTCCATTCTGCTTTATTCCAATATCCACAAAGGCTCCAAAGTTGGTAATATTTGTAACAATGCCCGGCAGCTCCATACCCTCTGCAAGGTCCTCTATGGTTGAGATGTCATTGGAGAACTCAAAGACCTTGGCCAAAGAGCGCGGGTCTCTTCCAGGCTTGGCAAGTTCTGCAGCAATATCATTAAGAGTAGGCATTCCAACATCATCCGAGAGGTATGCGGAGAGGTTAATCCGCTCCACCATCTCCTTGTTGCCTACAAGCTCCTTCAGTGCAATACCTGCATCGGATGCCATCTGCTCCACCAGCGCATAGCGCTCCGGATGCACAGAGGAGTTGTCCAGCGGGTTGGCCGCATCGGGAATACGCAAAAAGCCCGCCGCCTGCTCAAATGCCTTTCCGCCAAGCCTCTTTACCCTCTTAAGCTCCTCTCTTCCCTTAAATGCGCCATTCTCAGCTCTGTACTCCACAATGCTCTTTGCCAGGGCAGGACCTATTCCCGATACATAAGAGAGCAGATGCCTGCTTGCCGTATTAAGGTTTACACCCACACTATTTACGCAACTCTCCACAACCTCGTCCAGCTTCTCCTTAAGAAGAGACTGGTCCACATCGTACTGATACTGCCCTACGCCCAAAGATTTGGGGTCTATCTTCACAAGTTCTGCCAGAGGGTCCATAAGACGTCTGCCTATGGAGACGGCGCCCCTTACGGTAACATCGTACTGCGGAAACTCCTCCCTTGCGGTTTCGGAGGCGGAGTAGATGGAGGCTCCATCCTCGCTTACAGAGAAGACCTTAACCTCCTGCGGAAAGTGTATGCGCTTTATAAAGGCCTCCGTCTCTCTTCCTGCAGTGCCGTTTCCTATGGCCACCACCTCTATCTTATAGGCCTCCAGCATATTGGAGAGCCTCTTCATAGAGACTATCTTCTCATTCTGCGGAGGGTGCGGATAGATTGTCTCGTTATGCAGCAGATTCCCCTGCGCATCCAGGCAGACAACCTTGCAGCCTGTACGGAAGC
>SFUD01000150.1 GCA_004561775.1 bacterium
CTGCGCAAGGGCGCCGCCGCAATTGCTCATATTAAGCAGCACGCAGAGGTAGGCAAAACCCCACAGCATAAAAAAGCGTGTAAAGAGCTCCTTAAAATACTCTTTTGCGCTCTTGCCGGCAGCAATTTTTGCTCTTCCCGATAGTGGGATTGCCACTCCCATACAGAAGATGAAGATGGGGAAGACCATATCCACCCAGGTTATTCCGGCCTGGGCCATATCCAGGTTGTGTGTGGGTGGCGGATTTTGGATATGATACATCCAAGGGGGAAGCACCCCGCTTGGGATTATTGCAGAGAAGACCATCCCAAAGATGCTCAGCCCGCGCAACATATCCAAAGAGAGCAATCTCTGCCTCATATCAACCTCCTTAAGTTAAACTATTTGAAACTCTCTATTATCTCTCTAGCCTTGGCAACCTTCTCCTGCAGCATCTTCTCTCCCTTTGCCTCTGCAATAAGCCTAAGGTATGGCTCTGTGTTGGAAGGGCGAATGTTGAACCACCAATCCGGGAACTCTACCCTGTAGCCGTCAAAGTCCATAATGGCGGTAGGCTTCTCAACGCTTGTAAACCAGTTCTTTACTGCCTCCATAGCCTCTGCCTTGCGCTCAATCTTAAAGTTAATCTCGCCGGAGTTGTTGTATGCGGCTATCTTATCTATCTCTTGGGAGAGGGTCTTGCCCTCTCTCTTAAGGTCTGAGAGGATGGAGAGAACAATAAGCGAGGCCATAATGCCGCTATCTGAGTAGAAGAACTCTTTAAAGTAGTAGTGGCCGGCAAACTCGCCGCCATAAACGCCATCTATCTCCCTTAATTTTGGGGCGGCAAAGGCGCGTCCCACCCTCCAGGTAGCCATCTGGGCTCCCATTGGAACAAGGTACTCTCCAACAGACTTGGAACTTCTGATATCCTGAAGCACCTTTCCCTTAAGACCCCTCTTCTCCAGCCAATAGTGGCCCATAAGGGCTATGATAAGGTCCGGAGCAATAAAGCGGCTCTTCTCATCTACAAACATAACCCTGTCTGCATCGCCGTCGTAGATTACGCCAATATCGCAGCCTCTCTCTGCAACAAGCGCCTTAAGCGCCTCAACATTTTCTGCCACAAGGGGGTTAGGGTCGTGATTGGGGAAGGAACCATCTATTGTATCATAGATATATGCAACATTCTCACCCTCTGGAATAAGATCCTTTACTATTAGCGCAGCCATACCGTTGGAGAGGTCTATACCTATGTTAAGGTTGGAGTAGTCGCCCTTGTATCTGCTCTGGAACTGCAGATACTCTGCCTTTATATCCTTGCAGATAACCTTTCCGGGAGTTGCGCTCTTTGGGGTCTCCTTTCCCTGGGCTATCCACCTCTCAATCTCTCCAAGACCGGAGTCCAGACCAACCGGCAGAGCCTCTTTCCTGGAGACCTTAAGACCGTTGTACTCCCTTGGGTTGTGCGATGCCGTAATCTGCACAGAGCAGCCGAACCCATATTTTGCAGTTGCAAAATAGACCATTGGAGTGGTGGCAAGACCAATATCTGTAACATCCGCTCCGGCATCGGTAATTCCCTTAAGAAGATATTCGTGAATCTCCGGAGAGGAGGTGCGCGCATCTCTTCCTACTGCAATATTGTTAACTCCAAGCAGCTGAGGCAGGAAATAGCCCACCTTGTAAACCGTCTCCTTGTCAAAATCCTTATTGTAAATGCCTCGTATGTCGTATGCGTGAAATGCTCCCATATCAAATTCTTATCTTTTATTTATCTCTCTATTTTGCATTTGTATGCTGTCCTTACCTTTCCTCCCGATATCTTGCCCAGTTTGCCTGCAATGAGTTTCTTCCTAATAGGGCTTACGCGGTCTGTAAAGAGATAGCCGTCCAGGTGGTCCATCTCGTGCTGAACCATACGGCAGGCAAAGCCGTCAAACTCCTCCTCTACCTCCTTAAGTTCCCTATCCAGATATTTTACTCTAATTCTCTTTGCTCTTGTAACATCTGCGTGAATGTTTGGTACGCTAAGGCAGCCCTCCTCATAGACTGCAGTCTCCTCGCTCTCCCACACAATTTTGGGGTTTATCATAAAGCGGAGGAAGGTGCTCAGACCCGGCCAGTCCTCTTCGTCAAAGGCAGAGCCATCCACTATGAGCGCCCTTACAGATTTGCCCACCTGAGGCGCCGCAATGCCAACGCCATCTGCATTCTTCATAGTCTTGTGCATATCATCCAGCAACTCTTGGAGCCAAGGCGCATTATTTACATCTATCTCCTCTGCCTTCTGTTTAAGCACAGAGGAACCATATACATAAATTGGTAAAATCATATTGTTTTATATTTATTGCTGTGCCAGGTCATCTGCATTGCCGCAGATGGGCTGGGCCGCATTGTTTTGTCCATCCAGCCAGGATTGCAGTATTATTGCTGCGCTTATTCTATCTACAGAGCCCTTTATGCGCCTCTCAGACCTCTTCATTCCGCCATCTATCATAGCTCGCATAGCAAGCTGGGAGGTGAATCGCTCATCCTCCAGGGTTATCGGGATAGAGGGAAAATTCTTCTTGAGCGTCTTCACAAAGGCCTCCACAAAGGGGGTGCACTCTGCAGGGGAGCCGTTAAGGTTCATAGGGTATCCAACTACAAATCTCTCCACTTTGTTCTGGGAGGTATATTTTTTGAGGTAATTGATTATATTTGCAGTTGGAACAGTCTCCAGAGCAGAGGCAAAGATACCCAGAGGGTCGCTGACTGCAAGTCCGGTCCTCTTTTTGCCATAATCTATTCCAAGTATTCTGTCCATTTTGCAAAGTTAACTTTTTTAAAGATATGCCGCAATCCAAGAGAAAAAAGAGCAGATTTCTCTCCAATAAGTTCAGAGTAGGTCTATTTAATGATACTACACACGAGAAGCTCTTTGGGTTTAGAGCAAAGGGAACCGTTATGCTGGTTGTATTTGCCATAGTGGTGGCGCTTCTCATTGCTGCAGTTACCCTGCTTATTGCGCTTACTCCAATAAGGGAGCTTATTCCGGGTTATCCCTCTCCGGAGAGCAGGCGCAATCTTATTTCCAATGTTATGAGAATAGACTCCCTTCAGAATGAGATAAATACCTGGAGGCTACAGTTAATGAATATTCAACGTATTGCCACCGGATATGAGCCGCTGGAGCGGGACAGCCTCCTTAAAGTTCCGCAGCAGACAAGCGGGAAGGTGAAGAGCAGGGAGGCTCTCATCCAGGACGACTCTCTC
>SFUD01000151.1 GCA_004561775.1 bacterium
AAATCGAGGCCACCGCGCGGGCCAATGTGCCCCAGAGGTGCCTAGAACAAGGATTCGCGCGCGCGGTGATTTGCAGGAACGCCGCACCCGGCCAAGCTACAGCCATATCCAGCATACAACACCTGCACCCCGGTCAGGCGACAAGCCTCATCCAGCACCAAACACCTGCGTCCCTGGCCAGGCGGCAGCCTCATTCGGCGGAGATACGTAGGTGGCGTAGGCAATCGGTGCAGATGGGCCGAAAGATTTGCTATGTTTGAGCAGCGGCTTAAGACTATAGTAACGGGGAAGGGTACATATATATGAATAATTGCAGCGAAAGGCCGCACTCCGCAGCTGCGAGTTAGCAAATCCGGCCCAGGTGCGCCAGATTGCTAGCCAAACCGGAGTACTTTTCTCCGCCGAATGAGGTTTGTGGCAGGCCGGGGCGCCGTGGCGGAGAGCGATCTGGAAGATGTTGCTGGCCGGGGGAGCCATCGGGAAGAAACTTGCTGGCAAAAGCGCACAAATAAGCCCTTTTTGTGCTCGGGAGGCTAGCCTCGGAAGCCAAAGTGCCGGAAGCCAAAGTGCCGTAAGCCAGTGCCCGTAAGCCAGTGCCCCTTAACTCAAAGCCCCGGAAGCCGGAGCCGATTACTTTAGTTCTTCAATCATTGCCTCTGCTATTCTTCCCGATGCGCCGCCGCCGCCCAGGAGTTGGTGGACTTTATCATAATCCGCCAGCATTGCATCTCTGTAGGTTTTTTGGTTGATGAGCGCTTCCAGTTCTGCGGAGATATTGGCAGGTGTGCAGTCGTTTTGAAGTATCTCCTTGAAAATCAATTTGTCCAGAATGAGATTGGCCAAACTGATGTATTTCAGTTTCACTACTGCTTTTGCTATGTAGAAGGAGATTGGGTTGCCCCCGTAGCAGACTACCTGCGGCGTCTTTAGCAGTGCGGCTTCCAGACTTGCTGTGCCGGATGAGATGATGGCCGCTACGCTTTGCTGGAGTACGGCGTACGTCTCTCCATACACAATCTCTATGTTGCATCTGCCCGCTTGGGTGTTGCAACTGCCCGCTTGGGTGTTGCATCTGCCCGCCTGGGTGTTGCAACTGCCCGCTTGGGTGTTGCTGATGCACGATTGCGTTTTGTTGCTGCCCGCTTGGGAAGTACCTGCGGGAGCTCCTGCTGCGGCCAGTTCTTTTTGGATTATCTTTTTGAGATATTCTGGTTCCATTGAGGGCGCTGCCGCTATTATGAATCTGTATTGCGGCATAGCAAGGGCGGTGCGCACTATCCGCGGCAGAAGAAAGCCTGTCTCCATCTTTCGGCTCCCTGCAAGAGCGGCTATAATTGGCATCGCTGCTGCGGTTGTGGGTTCAGCTGCTGCGGTTGTGGGCTCCGCAGCCGTGGTTGCGGGCTCAGTTGCGGGCGAGCTAGCAGTAGTTGGCGAGGTGGCAGCCGTGGCACCAGCAGCCGTGGCACCAGTAACAGACGAACCAGCAGCAGCTGCAGGGGCAGTAGCTTCAGTGGAAATTGCCGCCGTGGTGCAGATTACCTGGCGCTTGGGGGAGGTGCGTGCTTCAAATGCAGCTCTGCTCTCTCCGGCGTGGGAGAAGTTGCAGACGCTGTCTAAAAGAGGGTTGCCGCGGTAAACGGTCTCGATTCCCCATTTGCGGAAGTATTCTACCTCAAAGGGGAAGATAATGAAGAGTTTGTCCACATACCTCTTTATCTTGTGAACCCTGCGCTCCTTCCAGGCCCAGACCTTTGGCGCTATATAATAGAAGACTTTTAACCCGTGTTTCTTGGCAAACTTTGCAATCTTCATATTGAAGCCGGGGTAGTCTATGAGGATTACTACATCGGGATTAAAGGCAAGGATATCTTTGCAGCACTCCTTCATATTGCCCAATATCTTCCCGATGTTGGCCACCACCTCCACAAAGCCCATTATGGAATTCTCTCTGTAATCCTTAACCACCTCTGCACCGGCCTGGCGCATAAGCTCGCCTCCCCAGGCGCGTATCTGCGCAGATGGGTCCTTTTCCAAAAGTCCCTTAACAAGGTTGGAGCCGTGAAGGTCTCCCGATGCCTCTCCGGCAATTATATAGTACTTCATAATAACTCTCTTGCAGTGCGGTTTATATTAAAAAAATGTGTGCCTGTTCTGGTGCAAATCCATTATCTCATTTATGCGAACTTGCGAGTGCTATGCAAACTTGCGAGTGCTATGCGAACTTGCGAGCGCTATGCCAGCTGCCAGCAGTGTTGCATACGCTCAAGTTCCCGATAGTCTGTACTGTCTATCTTCTGAACGGTTATTGCAACATAGCCCTGCTCCATAAGCAGGTGGTCTGCATTCTCGCGGCGATTGTCTTTGTTTATGAATCTTCCTGCCATCCAGAGGCACTCGTAGCCGTGCGGGTCTGTGTAGAGGTTAAACTCTTTTGTCCAGCGCCCCATTCCCTGCGCAGCAAACTTTATACCCTTAATCTCCTCCGGCGGAATGGCCGGGAAATTGACATTGAGGAAAGTGCCATCTGCGGGAGGGAACTTCAGGAAGTTCTCAAAGATGCGGTGGAAGAATCTCTCAACAGGGCTGAAATCGGCGTTTGGGTAGATATTGTCCAGGGAGAAGCCAATGGAGGGGATTCCGTAGAGAGCTCCCTCTTTAGTGGCGCCAAGCGTGCCGGAGTAGAGTGCTGCTGCGGAGGCATTGGAGCCGTGGTTTATTCCCGATACAACCACATCGGGAAGCAGATTGGGATCCTCAAAAAATTTTACTATTGCAGCCTTTACGCAATCTACAGGGGTGCCGTTAAGGTGATACTTATCAAGTGTGTGTCCATTCTCAAAGGTTTTGCTCTCCACTTTGAAGAGCCGCAGCGGGACATCCATTGTGAGGGCAGTGGATTTGGCGGACTGAGCATCCTTAGGCGCTACACTCAATACATCTCCATATTGAACAAGCAGCCTCTCCAGAGTGTTTATACCTTTGGAAGAGTATCCGTCGTCATTTGTGACAAGAATTTTTAATGCTCTCTCTTGCATATTTTAAAAAAATTGTTAAATATTCACACAAAGGTAGGTCAATTTATCAAAAATAACTATTTTTGCAGCGGATTTAAAGAAGCATCAAATCGGGATTGGGCCCGATATATATTAGAGACATTTTTAAACATTATTACAATGAGCAAAATTAAAATTGGTATCAACGGATTCGGACGTATCGGAC